>JAGQOS010000585.1 GCA_020427265.1 Planctomycetales bacterium | reverse complement strand
CATCGAGGCAGCCCGCTCTGGGACGCCGGCGCGGTCGTCTACTGGTTTCGCCTGGTGCGCGACGACGATGGTGTTCATTGGACCCCCTATTTGGCCGACAGCGAGGCGGGTATCGGCCGGCAACTCACGGTGGCCGATGTCGACGGCGATCAGCAACTCGATATCGTCGTCGGCGGCATGAAAGGGGCGCATTTGCTACGCCACGTTCGCCAAACTGGCGTGGATCGCACGGCATGGCTGGCGGCGCAACCGAAGCAGATTGCCGTGGCGGAGAAAACTCCCCCGGCGCGGGAAAATAAGACGCCTCAGGCTTCCGCCAAGGTGGCCGGATGCGTCGAAGGTGAACTGTTCGAAGCAGCTATCTCCGCCGGTACCGTGCGACCCCAGGGAATGAAGCCATTTCCCGCCGACCACTGGAGCGGGGAATCTCAGCTATGGTGGACTGGCGCCGGGCCTGGGGCAACGCTCGAAGTGCAGTTTCGCCTGGCCTCAGCGAGCACCGGCGATTTGCAACTCGTTCTTTCGAAAGCCCGGGATTACGGCATCGTGCAACTATCGCTCGATGGCCAGCCGCTCGGCCAGCCCGTCGACCTGTACAATCCCGAGGTTGTCACGTCGGGCGTGTTGACATTTGCCGGTCAAAAGCTGGCCGCCGGCGCGCACCGATTGGAAGTCAAAATCACCGGCAAGAACGATCGAGCCGTGCCCGGTTACATGTTCGGTCTCGACTACGTGCGTTTCCAAGACGCCGACAATAAAGCGATCGCCCTCAAGCCGATCAACATCGTTTCGGCCGGCATCCAACCGACCGATGCCGAAGGTCGCTTGCTGAATCTCGATTTCGAAACCGGCACGCTCGCCGATTGGACCGCCGAAGGCGAAGCCTTTGCCGACCAGCCGATCGAAGGCGATACCGTCCATCCGCGCCGCAACGACATGAAAAGCGAGCACCAGGGTGACTTCTGGATTGGCGGCTACGAGAAACTGCAAGACGCTCCCACAGGAACACTCACGTCGAAGCCGTTTCCGGTTACGCATCGCTGGGCGACCTTTCTCTTTAACGGCGGCGAACATAACGAAACGCGCGCCGAGATCGTACGCGCTGATTCGCAGCAAGTCGTCTACAAAACTAGCGGCCAGAACACGGAAAACATGCGCCGTCGGGTCGTGGATCTCGAGAAGCACCGGGGCGCCGAGATATTCATTCGGCTCGTAGACCAACACACTGGACATTGGGGCCATTTGAATTTCGACGACTTCCGTTTCCATGCCAAGCAACCAAGCGCGCCGGCCGCGCAAGACGTGCCGCTCGCGGCCGACGAATATCCGTATAGCGGCCTGCCGGCCGTCGAGGCCGCCCGGGCCATGCAAGTGCCCGACGGATTCGCAGTTAGCGTCTTTGCCGCCGAACCCGACGTACGCCAACCGATCGCCATGGCGATCGACGATCGAGGCCGGGCGTGGGTCGCCGAGGCCTACGAGTATCCTCGCCGCGCACCCGAAGGCGAAGGACGCGACCGCATCCTGATCTTCGAAGACACCGACGGCGACGGCCGGCACGACGTGCGCAAAGTATTCGCCGAAGGGCTGAACTTAGTGAGCGGCTTAGAGGTTGGTTTTGGCGGTGTCTGGGTCGGCGCGGCGCCGTATCTGATGTTCATCCCCGATGCCAACAGCGACGATGTGCCCGATGGACCGCCGCAGATTCTTCTCGATGGCTGGGGTCATCACGATACTCACGAAACACTGAACGCCTTCATTTGGGGGCCCGATGGTTGGCTCTACGGCTGCCATGGGGTATTCACGCATTCGCTCGTGGGAAAACCGGGCGCGACTAAAGAACAACGCACGCCGCTCAACGCGGCGATTTGGCGCTACCATCCCCTGCGCCATGAATTCGAAGTGTTTGCCCACGGCACGAGCAATCCTTGGGGTGTCGATTTCAACGACCATGGACAGGCGTTTTGCACCGCTTGCGTCATTCCGCACCTGTTCCACATCGTTCAAGGCGGACGTTACCACCGTCAAGCAGGCCAGCACTTTAACCCGTACACGTACGACGACATCAAAACGATTGCCGATCACCGGCATTATCTCGGCGCAACTCCGCATAGCGGCAACAACAAGTCGGACGAAGCCGGCGGCGGGCACGCGCATGCGGGTGCGATGATTTATCTCGGCGGCGCCTGGCCACCGCAATACCGGGATCAGATTTTTATGAACAACATTCATGGACAACGTCTGAACATGGACATTCTCAAGCCGGAAGGGTCCGGATATGTCGGCAGCCATGGTCCCGATTTCCTGCTCACGGGTGATCGCGCTTCGCAAATCCTGAACTTGCGTTATGGTCCCGATGGCCAAGCCATCATGATCGACTGGTACGACATGAATGCCTGCCATCACGGCCGCGTCGAAGGACACGACCGCAGCAACGGCCGCGTCTACAAGATCAGCTACGGCCAGCCCCGGTATGTGAACGTCAATCTGAAGGAAATGACCGATCTGCAGCTTGCCGAATTGGCGCTGCACAAGAATGATTGGTACGTGCGTCACGCGCGGCGAATCTTGCAGGAGCGTGCGACGCGCGGCGACATTGCCACAGAGGCCGTCGACTGGCTGGTTCACACAGCGTCGTCGCATACCGAAGCCACACGCCGGCTGCGCGCCGCGTGGGCGCTACACGCCGTTTCCAAGTTGTCTGGCGCGGTGACAGAAGCATTGCTCACCGAC
>JAGQOS010000584.1 GCA_020427265.1 Planctomycetales bacterium | reverse complement strand
CGGTGACATCGAACGAAAACGGCGTATGCCCACCTTGATGCGATCCCACGGCACGGTCATTCACAAAGACAGCGCATCGATAATCGACCGCTTCAAAATTCAATTGCGTGCGATGGTCTGCCCGGGGTTGAAGTTCCATGGTGCGCCGATACCAGAGCGCCTCGTCCTGATCGAGTAAACGTTGCACGCCGCCGAGCTTCGACTCGAGCGCATACGGCACCAGGATTTTTCCCTGCCACTGCTCCGGCTTTTGCTGGCGTTCGATCGGCGTAATGGCATATTCCCACAGGCCATTGAGATTCGTCCAACCGCCACGTTCAAGCTGCGGGCGAGGGTATTCTGTCCAGGCGTTGTCCGCGGTTACCTCGGCGCCCCACGAGGTGATCAAATCGGACTTGAACGGCGAAGTGTTGCGTTTCGGGGGAGGCAGCTTGGGCGGGTTGTCCGCATCGACAACATGCACATCGATGAATTGCCCGCCGCCGGTTTGGCGACAATGCACGGCGAGCACATTCTTGCCCGCGTGGAGCGCGGCGATGTGCTCAGGTTTGAGCGGCGCCAGCTTGTACTCGGTGATGTAGCCCTGAAATTTCGCCACACTTTGCCCGTTGAGAAAAACCTCCGTATCTTCGTCGTGGTGAATCAGCAGCGCCGGTTTGTGAGGCACGGCTGCTAACTCGAACGACTTGCGCAGCCATATCGCATTGGTCGACCATTGCGTGCCGATCCGCGCTCCCGGAGTGCCGGGAGTTCCGAACCCGCCAGGGCCTTCTTGCCAAGCCGCGGCGTCGAAATCGACGCGCATCCAACTCGCCGCCGGCTTGCGCAGCGTGTATCGCCAGGTGTCGACAATCGTGTCGTTAGCCGCCGACAGGCCGGGCGTCATGGCGATGAGCACAAGAATCAAACAGTTCGAATAGCGCACGATACGAATCCTCTCTTCGGATCTGAACAAGTTCAGGAAACACAGCCGAGCTAGCGGGCCACTACTTGGCCGAGAACTTGAACACGGTCGTCGTACGATATTCGCCGCCCGGCTCAAGAATCGACGAAGGGAAATTCGGCTGATTCGGGCTATCCGGGTAATGCTGCGTTTCGAGACAGAACCCACCGCGATGCACGTACGGCTTGCCCGCCTTGCCCTTCAAGCGGCCGTCGAGAAAATTGCCGCAGTAAAACTGAATTCCCGGCTCCATCGTGAAGACATCGAGCGTCCGTCCCGATTCGGGTTCATGCACGCGGGCCGCCAACGCGAGCTTGCCCTTTTCGCCGCTGCGATCGAGCACCCAGTTGTGGTCGAACCCGCCGCCAAACTCGAGTTGCTCGTGCGACTGCCCGATATCTCGGCCGATCGGCTTGGCGTTGGTAAAGTCAAACGGCGTGTCGGCAACCGGGGCGATTTCACCGATCGGGATCAGGCCGGCATCGACCGGCGTGTAGTGGCTGGCGTTGAGCATCAGTTCGTGACTGAGAATGTCGCCTTCGCCTTCGCCCTTCAGGTTGAAATATGTGTGCTGTGTGAGATTCACCGGCGTCGCTTTATCGGTACTTGCGAGATAGTCGATGATGATTTCGTTTCGCTCAGTCAAGCGATACGTGACGGTCACGCGAAGATTGCCAGGGTATCCCTCTTCGCCATCCTTGGCCAAATACGAGAGTTCGACACCATTACGATCTTCCAGCGGATTCGCGTCCCACACGACTTTGTCGAAGCCGATCACACCGCCGTGCAAGTGGTTCTCGCCGTTGTTCTTGGCCAACGTGAAGGTTTCATCGCCGATCGAAAACTCGCCTTGCGCGATGCGATTACCGTAGCGGCCCACAATGGCGCCGAAGTAGGGCTTATCGACGGCATTCATGTAATCTTCGACGCGATCGTACCCCAGCGCCACGTCGGCCAGCTTGCCGTCGCGATCGGGCACGACAATCGAAGTAATGATCGCGCCGTAGTTGGTCACCTGGACTGTCATGCCCGAGCGATTCTTAAGCGTGTAAAGCTGAATGCTGTCGAAGTCTTCGACGTCGACAGCGTGGGAAAGAGCCGGCGCACTGGCGAACAAGGCGATTGAAAGCAGCGGCAAAAGCGATTTCATCGTTCTCTCCCAAGTTAATTCGCCGCCGGTGCAAGCACCGAAAAGTCGGCGAAGGCGATATAGATCATGCATACGATGGCGATCAGCAGCAATCCAACGTAGCGCGCTAGGGGCCAAGGTGTCATGTCGACGGCGCGCACGTCTTCTTGCTCAAACTCTGTTTCGCGTGGAACGATTTCGCCGATGACGAGCATCACGATAACCAGCCAACTGAAGACGATGCCAAGAAAATAAAACGTGTGCATCGATTCGACGACTAGATCGAACGGCTTCACGAAATATCCGACCGCGATCACCGCAAAGCCGACCACCAGCGCCACTTTGGCGGCGATTGCCGGCACGCGTTTCGTAAGCATGCCGACCACAACCACAGAAAAAATGGGGATGAAGTACATGCCGTTCATCTTCTGCAGATACGGGAAAATGCCCTTCTCTTGGTTGGCCAACAATGGGGCCAGCGACATCGCGCCGAGAGCCACGAGCCAACCGAACACTTTGCCGCTGCGCACCACTTGATCTTCCGTTGCTTGCGGTCGCAGAACGTTCTTGTAAATCCCCAAACTGAACAAAGTGCAGGAACTATTGAGCGCTGAATTAAAGCTCGACAGGATCGCGCCGATGACCGCGGCCGCAAAGAAACCCG
>JAGQOS010000583.1 GCA_020427265.1 Planctomycetales bacterium | reverse complement strand
GGTTGCCTAATCGCTTTGATAGTCCGGAGCGCGAGCTCGATTATTGTGGCGTCTACCGACTGTCGACCGATGGCAAATTGACCTTGTTAACCAAAGAGATGGATCGCCCCAACGGCGTTGCTTTCTCGCCCGACGAGATGACGCTCTACGTGGCCCAGTCGGACCCCGAGAACGCCATCTGGATGGCATTTCCAGTGCGCGCCGATGGAACGCTCGGTTCAGGACGCAAGTTTTTCGACGCCACGGACCGAGTCACGAAGGGGCTGCCGGGCTTGCCCGACGGAATGAAGGTTGACCAGCAAGGCAACCTGTTCGCCACCGGACCCGGCGGCGTGTTGATTTTCGCCCCCGATGGCACGCATCTGGGCACGCTCGATACAGGTGAAAAGACGGCGAACGTCGCCTTCGGCGAAGATGGCAAGACCCTGTTCATTACCGCCGACATGTATTTGTTGAGAATCCGCCTCCATACCACAGGCACGGGATACTAGAGTCGATATGATGCGACTCGCGCTTCATTGGCAGATTCTCATCGCCATGCTCCTTGGCGCTGGAGTGGGCGTCGCGCTGAATGTCGCTGCCGGCAAGTATCGAATGGACGAGCCGTTGGCGATCGCCAACGGCGGCGCGCAACTCTACGGCATGTCGGCGCCGGCCGAAATCCATGCGGGCAGCGTCTGGGTCGAAGATTCGCCAAATCAGATCTTAATACAAATCCATCGCGCCGATGTGCCTTCAGACCAGTCTGTGCGCCGCGTTGTCGTGCGCGGAACGCAAAAAGCGCCTCGTGAAAACTGGCCCGCTTTACCGGTAGGTGTTTCGCAGGTGGGCGCGCCGCGCGTTGTCGAATCCCTGCGCGGTCTCCTCGCCAAAGACCCGGAAGCCTATGTGCTTTTTCAACTCCACGGCCGCGCGCCGGCGCGACGTGTCGGCGATGTAAGTACTGCGCTGGGTGGCCTCTTTCTGCGCTTGTTGAAGATGGTCGCCGTGCCGTTGATCGTGGCGTCGCTTTTGACCGGAGTTGTTGGGCTGGGACGCGCCGAACGCTTGGGGAAAATGTTTGGTCGCACGCTTGCATATTATGTAGCCACGAGCATGCTGGCGATCATCACCGGCCTGGTCATGGTCAACATGATTCAGCCGGGCGCGCGTGCCGAGCAGTTCGACGAACCAGCGGCGGCGGAACATTCGGGACCGATGGGCAAGGGGCTGGGCGCCGTGCTGTTCGAACAGCTCGAAACCATGATTCCGACCAATCCGATCGCCGCACTTGCCGAAGGTAACTTTCTTTCGATCATCTCGTTCACACTGCTGATCGGTATTTTCACAATTCTCGTCGGCGGCCAGGCGGCCAAACAGATCGGCAACCTCGCCGAGGCGGCGTTTGAAGTGATCATGAAGATGACGATCGCCATCATTCATCTCGCGCCGCTTGGTGTGCTGTTCATGATGCTCTCGGCTACGGCCGGGCAGGGAATCGAAGTGTTCCGGACACTGGGCTGGTACATGGCGACCGTTGCGTTGGCCCTGCTCTGCCATGCCTGCATTACCATGCCTTTGATTCTCAAGTTTGTCGCGCGGCGCGATCCTTGGGAGTACGCCCAAGCGATGAGCCCAGCGTTGCTCACCGCGTTTAGCAGCGCTTCGAGCAACGGCACCTTGCCGCTCACGATGACTTGTGCGGAAGAAAGAGCCGGTGTGAGCAATCGCGTCACTTCGTTTGTGTTGCCGTTGGGCGCCACGGTCAACATGGATGGAACGGCTTTGTACGAAGCGGTTGCTGTGCTGTTTATCGCCCAATACACGCCAGGCGTGGACCTGACACTTTCGCAGCAAATCATCGTCGCCATCACGGCGCTGCTGGCCAGCATTGGCGCGGCCGGAATCCCGCATGCGGGATTGGTCATGATGGTCATCATCCTGCAAGCCGTTGGGTTGCCGACCGAAGCTCAGGGGCTCATTCTGGCCGTCGACCGAGTGCTCGACATGATGCGCACTTCGGTGAACGTGTGGAGCGACAGTTGCGGCTGCGCCGTGGTCAGTCGATTCGAAACAGACGAGCCGGACGAAGCACCCTACGCAGGCCCGCTCGACAGTTAGAATCGTTACAGCCGCGCGCGGCGCTGCCTCGCAACGTGCTTGCGGCACGCAAAAATTGCTTTTTCCGGCACTTCCACCTATTCTAAAAGAAACGCGGCGCGCCATCGCAATGCGCCGGTTTTCGGGGCCCTTCTAGCCTCACCGAATCCGCTAGTTCTTTCTCGCTCGAGGCCCATTCTATGGCGCAACATGCCAACGTTACTCGACAATGGTCACTCTCTTTGCAGCGATGGTCGCGCTGCGCCATCAGTTGCATTGCGCTCGTTTGTGTGGCGCATTCTGCGTGGGCACAGTCTCCCACAGAACCATCCCAGGACGATGCCGCGGCCGCGGCACAGGAACTCAAGCCAACTGACCTTTTGGGTTACGACATCGATGTAACCTCGCCATTGTTTGCCGAGATTGAGAACGTCGTTGAACTGTTCCTGGAGAAGAAGCAGATCCAGGAAGCGAAAGAAACGCTCGAGGCGGCCAAGAAGAAAGATCCGAGTCTCCCGCCTGTCGAAGTGCTCATGGCCAAGCTCTTCGCGCGTGGCGGCAATGGCCCACAGGCGCAGCTATTGCTCGAGCAGGCAGTGTCGAAGACGGCGTCGGAAGACCCGGAAGCTTATTTGCTGTTGGCGGAAGTGGTTTTTCGGCTCGGCCACG
>JAGQOS010000582.1 GCA_020427265.1 Planctomycetales bacterium | reverse complement strand
CCCGCTTCCACGGCTTCAGCTTCATTAAAGTCATCCAAGCGAGCTTCGCTCGCCTTCAGTTCAATGAACTGCGCAGCGATCTGACGACGCAGTTCTCCGTCGGTAAGCTCTATGCCATGGCCCACCTCGGGAGCTGTCGCTTCCTGGGTATCGGCGGGCGGTGCGTTTATTGACTCTGCTCCAGGTGTTGCGAATTCGGCCAACAGTTTGGCCGCAGCCTGTTGGTACTCGCGATGAAGATTCGCCAAGCGTTCGATTGCCCGCGGCCGTTGCGCCTCAACCGCTTCAAGTTGTCGACCGATCTCGCGCCGGCGGGCCAAGCTGAACGCCTTGACATACGCATCGACGACAGCGTTGACGATAACCGCCGCATCGCGACGATCGTCCGCTTCAAGCGATACGACCAACAATTCTGACTCACCCTTGCGCGTTACCGACAGTTGCTCTGCGAGCCATATGGCCGGCTTACTCTGATTGCGAATCAGCTTCAAGGACGAGACACTTCGATCGGCCAACGCCAAATCAATGACCAAGGGGCTTCGAATCAGTTCGACCTGGGTCTCGTAGAACACGTTAACGTCCTGCGCGGACGAGTCGGCGTAGAGAACGTAGGGAGGCTCGCTCGCCACACGAATCCAAGATGCAACGGGGTCGCTGATGTTCGCAGGCGTTTGGGCCCAAAGCGGACAATAGGCTGAACATCGTAATACAGCAACTAGCGCCATCACGACGGCAACGCTCTGGCAATCCGATACGGAGGTTGGCCGCCGGAAAAGGTGTGCCATTTCATTGCTCCCATCGAAGGTTACGCGCCGGAAGAGCCCGCCTTCACGGCACGCTCACACCAAGGGCGAGGATTCAGAATCGGGGTTCCGACCGTCGCGCAAATGCTCGTAGGGATCGATGCCGATGGACCCGAGCAAACGCTCCGCCCGCTGCATCAACTCCGTTTCGCGCCGTTTCGCATCGACATCGCCGCCGGTCACCTGTCGCAGCTTGATCTGATCAAGTTCTTCCCGGATAACAAGCAAACGCTGAATCGTATAGCGTCGATGGACATGGTAACCCACAATGTGAATTGCGATGGCCAGAATCGCGAAAACGGTCCAGTCGAGTGCATTGAAGTCGGACAACATGTACTTTCTCGGAAAAACCGCGAGTGCTAGAACGCCGCCCAGATCGCTCGTGGGGTCTTATCGCCAAGCGCTGTAAGCAATCAGCGCCGCAACAATCGCCATGAATACAAGGAACCAGACAATAAACGGGCCGGAATCACCCTCGTTGTAATTGGGATCTGGCATGGTAGTATTGTAGACGAATGCGAAGGCGAGGCCAAGCAATCGTTCGAATCGTTCGTGTCGCCAGCCGGTTGCGGTTGAAAACGATAGCGTCTACTCGCACGTAGGCAAGTCCGTCCAGCAGGTGAAGAAACCGTTTAGGATCTTGCGGCCGACGGCGCAACACAGAAACTGGAATTCGGAGACCATCCTCCTCGGGGATGATCTCTCCAGTTCTCTGTATGCGGGCTCGGGGGCATGGGCCTGATGCTCTTGTGGCTTGCCAACGTCGTCCGGATTATTTCCATGAAATCGCGACTGAGAAAGGTGCGGACTAGCGCCAGCGTGCAAAACCGGCTGCATGGCGAACTGAGTGAGTTACCTTGAATCTTTCGCACCGGCCGCAATCGCATACTTCGCAAACTTTTCCCTCGTCCTGTTCATGTGATTTCCGTCCGGCACATCCGGATAGCTAATCAAGAAGTTGTTTTCGTCGATCAGGTTAAGGATGTAATGCGTAGATCCTTCTGGTAGCTCCACCTCAACGGTGTTGCCCCCAGCCAACGTCGCCGGCGTACGGAACCACTCTTCGTGCTTGGCAGCGCCATTTTTCGTGTAGATCAAGTTTGCTCGGACGACTTTAGCGCCGTTCTCTACAAACGTAAACCTTGCGCGACGCCCGTCCTGCGCGTGTCCGGTCACAGTGGGAACGAGCTTTCCTTCGCGCCCGAAGCCTCGAAACGCCGGGTTGTTGTAGGGATAGCTAGCCTGCATTTCGGTTAGGATTTCTGTAAGTCGCTCGTTCATCGCTCGAGCTCGCTCGGGTTGTTCGTCGACGAGATTATGGGCTTCCTCGATGTCGGCCCGAATCGTTCGGCTACCTGCGGCTTTGTAAAGTTGATAGACCTCGATTTCTACGCCATTCGGCTCATGAGCATAATTGTAATTGCGGACCAATTTGTAGTCGCCGATGCGGATTGTGCTTTCCAGGGCGACGCTGTTCGGAAAATGCCACACCATCGTGTCGCGAGGCTTTCCGTCCGCGTCGAGTACAAGCGAAGGATCCGTTGGGTCTTGTTTGAGCAACCGCGAAATGTCCGCGCCGTCAAACTGTTTATGCTTCGCCGGTTTCGCGCCAACCCAGGAGAGGATCGTGGGATAGAAGTCGAGCCCATTCACCATGACATCGGATTGCACACCTGTCGGAATACCGGGGCCAGTAACGATGAGCGGAACGCGCGTGCCTCCTTCCATCAACGAGATTTTACCTCGATCCAATGGATAGTTGTCCGTGTAGATTTCACCGGGATGGCCTTCCATGCCGCCGTTGTCGGACGTGAAAATGAGGTAGGTGTTCTCGCTCAGCATGTGTCCTGGCCAGCGAGGATCCCCGGTGTGATTGAGGTAATCGAATACTTTCCCGAGATAGTAATCCAACTCTTCAACCATAGCGCAGTAA
Organism: Planctomycetales bacterium; assembly: GCA_020427265.1. Classification (GTDB taxonomy): domain Bacteria; phylum Planctomycetota; class Planctomycetia; order Pirellulales; family JAGQOS01; genus JAGQOS01. The sequence goes on along the minus strand of JAGQOS010000582.1, from coordinate 21 downwards.
AAAGGGTTGGTTTGCCCCTCA
>JAGQOS010000581.1 GCA_020427265.1 Planctomycetales bacterium | reverse complement strand
CAATTCCACGCCCGGCAAATGATCCACGTGGATCATCGCCGTGCGACCGTAAACCGATGCGCCGGGCGCCGCGCCGAGGAACTCGGCCAGTTCGGCGCCGGGATCGATTCGCCACAAGGCGAACAACTTCACCTCGCGCAATACGTTATGCGTTTTCAGGATTCGTCCCAGCGGAATCGACTCGCTTTCGATGTCGCGCCGCACGGCGTCGCTGATCAGGTCGTAGCGAATCCGCATGATCCCCAACTGCACGATGCGCTCGTCCGACTTCCGCCGCAACAAGCTCTTGCGGGCATAACACGCCTCGGTCTGCTTGCGCGACAGGGCCTCGACCACGACCGGTGTGCCGTAAAAATCCTCATGCGCCTCGGTCATGTGCCCGCCATGAGATAGTAGACGCCGCGAGACATCTGGCAAGGCGGCCGAGGCCACGAGCGCGAAACGCCCCAGGTCGGACAGCGACGCATAGAAATGCGAGATCAGCTCTTCCATTTCGGGAATGAGCAAGCGGCGGTCAGTCATGCTCCGTCTCGCAGACCGGAATAAATCCGGTTTAGGCTTCGTTGACCAGCGAAATGTCGCTCGGCACAATCGCGGTCACCAGGGCGGGCGTGGTTTCGGCGGGGCGTTCCAGCACGGTATCAATCAAATAGTACAGCAGGCGGCGGAACTCTTCGGGTTGGATTTCGTCGGCGATCGCTTCGCAGCGGTTTTGATACTTGTCGACCAGCTTGTGCGCTTTCTCGAACACGCCGGCGCGCCGATAAAGCGTACGCACGCGTTCGATCTTGGCGGCCGAAGCTTCGGTCGTGGCCGCCAGTTGTAGCAACTCGGCGCGATCGGCTTCGTCGAGTGCTTCGAGGGCCAGCGCCCAGAGCACCGTGGGCCGGCCGCCCAGCACGTCGCCACCGGCGGCAAGCTTGTTGTCGCTATCTCCTTCCCAATCCTTCAAGTCGTTAAGAATCTGGAAGGCAATGCCCAGATGCTGCGCGAATTTGCGCACCGGATCTTCGAATTCTCCCACGTCGCCGGCCAGCCGAATGCCGGTGAGCAGGGCCGCTTCGAAGGCGGGCGCCGTCTTCAGGGCGTAGATCTTCAAGGCGTCGAGCGGTTGGAGCGACTTGTCTAGCGCGTCGCGCCACACGAGTTCCGCGCCCTGGCCTTCGGAAAGCCGCATGTGCGCGTCGGCCAGCCGGCTAAGAATATCGGCGGCTTTTTCGGGACCCAACGCCCGTGTATCGCGACCCACCAGGCGGTAGCCCATGCCGATCATGTAATCGCCCACGTTCAGCGCCGTGGCAAGCCCGAAGCGCCGATGCAGCGTGGCTTCGCCGTAGCGGAATTGGTCCTCGTCTTCGATATCGTCGTGCACGAGCGACGCTTTGTGAAACACCTCGATCGCCAACGCCGCGCGGCGATGGGCATCGGGCAAGTTTTGCAGGTGCGCTTCGCCCGCCGGCAACGTGGCCTGGCCGCCGGTCAACGCGTCGTAAGTGGCTAACGTGATGAACGGCCGGGCGTATTTGCCGCCCTTGGCCAAAAAGTCGTAGGCAATCGCTTCGGTCGAAGCCACCGGGTCGAGCTTCGCCAGGGGCGCATCGGCCGGACCATCGGCCAGGCGCTGGCTGCCGCGCAGTCGCGGCATCAAGCGTTCCAACTCGTCGGCGTCGAACATGCCGCTGCTGGTCCGCATCAAATGCAGGTAGGTGCGGGTTTTGACGGCCGGCTCGCTTTCGCGCACTTGAATCATTTCGCTGACCCAATCTTCGTCGACCGACGTATTGCGGCAGTCGCTCGAGAGCAGCGGCACGGCCATGCAGGGGATGCCGGCGAGAATCAGCTTGTCGATCGCTTTTTCGAGCACATTCAAACAAGCCACACCGACGATCGCGTCGACATAGCCGCTCACGATAATCTTCAGCACGATCGGCGAGCCTTCGGCCACGAGCACTTTGTAGCCCATGTCCTCGGCCATCGTGCGGAAATCGGCAATACTGCAAGCGCCGCACTGCTTGCAATCGAGTCCGAACTCGTCGTAGTCGGCCGGACAACCTTCGGCATGTTTCAGGCAGTGGGGCAACAGCAGCAATCGCCGACTGGGCGGCACAGCCGCGATTTGCGATTCCCAAAAAGCGCTCGTCAGGGCCACCATCGTCCAGCCCAAATAGCCTTCGGCCAGGCCGAGATCGTCGAGCAGGCGGCGCGAGATCGACTCCATCTCGTCTTTCGAAAGCATCTCGCTGCGGTCGAGTCGGATGGCCAGTTCGCGGCAAGCTGCGCGGATCTTCTCGCGCAGCGGCTTGGTTTCCGGAACCACCTTCAAATGACTCGTCGAGCGGCGTTTCCTCCGTCGCGGAGTCGGATCGCTGGCCGGGGTCGTCGGCGCCTGCGGCGCGGTGGATGCCGTCTTCAACGTTGTCGTCCTCATCCTGCTCGTGCGCGGCGCGCGGCCGCGCCGATTCGACAGATGTTAGTGGCCGGCAAACTCGTGCGCCGACGTTTCCGTAGAGCCAGGCTGCGGGTGGTCTGCGGCGATGGCCTGGCCCAACGCCGAGACGGTGCTTATGTAAGGGTAGAGATGTTCATGATACCACAATTTGGCGAAGTACAAACCAATGGGCGACGGCTCCCGGTGGCGATCCTCTTCGACGGCCTGAACCAGAAACGCAAGTCCTTGCTCAATCGCAACTTGCAACGAAGAATGCGACGCGGCTCCGACCAAAGCCTCGAGCGCGTAGCCGGTCTCTTCGATCGACGCCACCTGGTCGGGA
>JAGQOS010000580.1 GCA_020427265.1 Planctomycetales bacterium | reverse complement strand
CGACCGGGTGATTTTGGACGTTCGACTCGACCTGCGGTCGCGTCGAACGGCCCCGCGGACAAGTCCGCTCATTCGACCGCACGCGGTCGAACAAGCGGATCCACCGGATGTCCGCTACGTCGAGCAAGCTCGCCTACGCGGCCACCGGTGATCCGCGGGGCCGTTCGTCGGGACAACAGGTCCAGAAATGGAAAACAGCGAACCCTGGTATGGCGTTCGATTGATATATCGCTTGACCGGAACATCGGGTCCGGCGTATGAAGATCGCGTCATCATTGTTCGCGCTGAATCGGATGACGATGCTATTGCCAAGGCTGAGCAATATTCAAAGGACTACGAATCCAACACGACCGAATACGTCGGATACGCAATGGGTTTTCACATTTTCGATGAGAATGGACCATGCCTGGGACCCGGGACCGAGGTGTTTTCCCTAATTCGTGAATCCGAGCTTGATCCGAATGCTTACCTTGATCGCTTTCACGACACTGGAAACGAATTCGCGAGGACCGATACCGAAAAGTGATTACGGATCGCATGGTTACCGATCAGCACGGTCGATTGTGGCCGACTACTGCGGAACGACAACCTGCATGCGACGAACCCCGACGAACAATCCGATGCACGGGAGCGGCGAAGTCGGCCGGATTCAAATCGAAAGCCATCACCGCCGGCCCAGTGATGCGTGACGTTAGGCGGCACACCCAGCGATGAAAGTTTTTCTACACAAACTCGCGAAGCGCGAAGACGGCCTCGTTGACCTGACCGTCTCCTTCGGCAGTGATCCGCCGAAGAATTATCGCGCTAGCTACGATGGTTCCGACGACAAATACAAGATCGGCAGTATCGATGAAGAACTATTCATGGCGCTCTCGGATTTGGCCCACAAACATTTCGGCCATTGCGTCGTATACCAAATGGAATTAATGGAAATCCTTCGCGCGTTAAATGACGGCGATGAGTTACCAGAACTGCCCGCCGAATTCGGTACGACTGAATTCTGCACATTGCGGCCCAGTCGCTTGCGGATCGCTTGGAACAAGCTCAAAACTATGTTGTACAAGTTGAAAGTCTTGCCGTCGCGCACATGGGTTCACCCTGATTACAGGAAAACCGCATAACAAGGCGTTGCACCCGACCGCCAAAACGCCTTGTCAAATGGTACAATCAACCGGCGGCGGGTGAACTTAGTCATTCGACTGAGAGGTCAGATGCGTTTTCCGATCCGACTCAGATACAGCCTTCGTGGGTTACTCGTGTTTTGCCTGGGTGCCTCACTTCTTGCCGCCAACTTCGCGCCTCAACATCACGAAGAACTTGAAGTCGACGCTGCGACCCTAAGACGCATCGAACATTCCTGGTTGCCGCTCAATCCCGCTGACCCAGTTGGCCCGGAGATCTTCACCGATGTAAAAATGAAGGGCTGGCCAAAGATAGTTTACCTAAACCATCGGAATCCCTTTTCTGATGTCACCGCGGCAATTTCTGGAGAACCACTGGAAACTCATGAATCGTATGTCGACGGTCGCGGTGTGGCGATAAACGCCGGCGTGGCTGCGATCGCACTAATCGTTTGCTACTTGGTCCCAATCTCGTTGCCCTTCGGTCGCCGCAGTCGTGCTATCCCGAGCCTCGAATAGCCCTCGCGGATTTAGGAATCACTCAACTCACACGCACCGGCCGGCCCGCCTACACCCGATGGCAACTCCATCGGCACTGCCTGCGCTGCTAGCAGAAACCGCGTCGGTGGCGCGCGGCAGGCTTTCGCTTGTTTGCCTCTCTTGACCGACCAACGTCTTCGGCCTCGTTTCCGCTTGGGTTTGCTTGGCGGGCGCGCCGATAGAAAGATGCAGATTGTGCCGATATTGCGCCGCGCGCCGACAGGAGGTCGAACCGACGTGAACATACCCGCCAAACGATGGCTGCCGCTCGTGGCCATGTTGATCACCAGTTTCCATGCCGTGCAGGCCGAGGAACGCCGGCCGATTCCCTCGCTGCACGTTCTGCAAGATATCGATCCCGAGCAACATAAGGCCGCCGTGGTCACCAGCGTTTCGCTTGTGCCGGGCGGAAAGCAACTGGCCGCCGCCGGCGACGATCATGTGATCCGCATTTGGGATCTCGAATCGGGTGACCTTGTGCGCCGCCAGTTCGGTCATGCCGACTGGATTCGCGCGATCCGCTACTCGCGCGACGGACAGCATCTGGCCTCGGCCGGCAACGATCGCCAGGTGCGGATCTGGTCGGCCGCCACCGGCGAGCTGGAATTCGCCTTTCCCAAGCACGAACAAGTCATCACGGCACTCGCCTACACGCCGGACGATGCCCGGCTGGTGGCCGTGGGCCTGGAAAAGCATTTGCATGTGTACGACGTGCAAACGGGTGATCTGAGCGACGAGTTCGGCTGCCCTTGTGTCGACAACCGGGCCTTGGCCATGTCTCCCCAAGGGCAGTTCGCGGCGATCGGCGGTCGGAACGGCAAGATTCGCATTTGGAATCTGGCCACGCGCGAAGAGCACGCGACGATCGAAGCCGAAAATCGCCGCCTGTGCGCCTTGGCCTTCTCGCCCGACGGCACGACGATCGCCTCGGCCGGCGAAGGACGCCGCATTCGACTGTGGGACGTTTCCACCGGCGCGATGATCGGCGAAATGGATTGCCAAGGGGCCAAAGTCTTCGCGCTCACGTACGTTTCGCCGGGCTGGCTGGCCAGTGGCGGCACCGACAACATGGTTTGCCTGTGGGATGTGCGGTCGAAGCAGTGCGAGTATCGGCT
>JAGQOS010000057.1 GCA_020427265.1 Planctomycetales bacterium | reverse complement strand
CAACGATGGGATCGAGCATTTCCCAGAGCCAACGGTAAAACCCAACCGCTTCGATGGCGACCGTGTGGGGCCGCGGCAGGCTGGTGAAGAATTCGGCGATCTGATCCCGGCACTTGCAAGCGATCCTGCGATACGATTCCTCGCCGCAGCAGGCGCAATACGTGCAAGCGGTGAGCGTGTCCTTGTGCAAATCGATACCAACACACCAGCGATGATTGAGCGAAGCAGTCATGACGTGAAACTCCATGTACGGGGTCGGGGTGAAAATCGAACTACCAAGAAGCGTAACCGCTTCTCTCGATCCCTACATGGTTTCACGCTCGTGGAACTTTTGGTCGTGATCGCCATTATCGGCATTCTTGTGGCGCTGCTGCTGCCGGCCGTGCAATCGGCGCGCGAGGCGGCCCGGCGGATGCAATGTAGCAACAACATGAAGCAGGTGGCGTTGGCGCTGCACAACCACCATGCGGCGTTCGGCCGTTTTCCGCACGGCAATTACAATTGCCTCGACCATACGTTTCATACTCCGCCGCCCTACGGCGGCGACTATCAGTGCATTGGCCAATCGCCGCCGGTAACGAACCCAATCAGTTTCAATCATCAGGATCGCCGGTGTTGGGCGCACGATATATGGCCATATTTGGAGCAACAGCCGCTGTACGACCGGTTTACCGAGCACATGAATACGGGCGCGAGCGCGCTGAGTTTTTTGGAATCGGGCACGATCATTCCGCCGTTGATCTGCCCGAGCGACCCGACAAGTCCGAAGACATTTACGCATTGGAATGGCGGCGGCGGCACCACGTCGCAGGGTTTTTCGGGAAATATGGTTGTTTGTGCTGGGAACGACTTCTTTAATCGAGGCGGTTTTCCTACGAGTTCGCAGCTCAATGGCATCTTCTACGCCGTTTCGAAGACGCGCGTGGCCGACATTCGCGATGGCACGACCAACACGGCGTTGGTCAGCGAAATCATCCTCAGCCCCGACAAACCGAGTCCGCCTTCGGACGGTTGGAGTGGACACGACATCCGCGGCCGTTATCACAATCCGGCCCATGGCGGCGTGCTATTTTCTACGATGTGGCCGCCGAATTCCGACGAGGTAAACGACCGGCTGAACTGGTGCTCGGAAGACAATCATGCGCCGCAGGCGCCGTGCGAACGCTCGACGGCCGACATGTTCGTGCTCGCCCGCAGCTATCATCCCGGCGGGGTGAATCTCGGTACGGCCGACGGAGCGATTCGATTCGTAACCGAGGGGATCGACGTCGAAGTTTTTCGCAAAGTCGGCAGCCGCGCTGATGGAGAGATCACGGGAACATGGTAATTTGCCCAACACAATCGGCAAGCTTAGTTGTGCGGCGACGCCGTCGACTTTTGTCGCCGAAACGTACAATTCGGCTGCTCGCCACAGTCGTTCTCCTTGCCGGCTGCGGTGATGCCGGGCCGGCGACCTATGACGTTTCGGGCCAGGTTACTTGGAATGGACAACCGGTCGAGCGAGGCTCGATTCAGTTTTCTTCGCCCGAAGACAAGCAACCGCCGATCTCGGCAAAGATCATTGCGGGCAACTACGAGCTGGCATGCCCGGCCGGACCGAGACGCGTCGAAATTCGCGGCCTGCGGTCGACCGGAGTTGTCGACCCAGCGATGGGCGTGGAAGGTGTTGAAGAGTACATTCCGGCCGCCTTCAATTCCAAATCGGAACTGTCGGCCGATGTGAAAGCCGATGGCTCCAACCGATTTGACTTCCACTTGCCAGCCCGATAATGGGCCGCTTTGGCGGGACTAGCGTTGGTCGCATTTGCCGAACGGACGACGCGGCCTTGCATGCTTTCGCCTGGCGACCGCCTCATCTTTTGGCTAACCCGCAAGGTTTCGCGCGCCTTGGCCGACGCTTTCAAGACGGTCGGTTAACCCGGTCGAACAGATTGTAGGGATTCGCACACCCGAGGCTGGTTTGCGAAGCATTCCATCGCCGCCCTGCCGGAGTCGCCAGTCGATGCTCGCTTTTTTTGTTCGTCCGTTACGCTTTCTTGTCAAAGGCATGCTGGCCGACGACGGTCCGCGCCGCGTGGCGCTCGGCCTGGCGATTGGCATGATCATCGGCCTCGTGCCGAAAGGCAACCTGGTGGCGATCGCCCTCTCGCTGTTGCTCTTCGGAACGAAAGTGAATCCCGGCGCGGGGCTGTGCGCGGCGTTCGTCTTTTCCTGGGTCGCGATCGCTTGGGAACCGTTCCTGCATCGCGCCGGCCTGCTGGTGCTGACCGCGCCGGGTTGGCAGAGTACGTTCGCTACGGCTTACGATTGGCCGTTCATCCCCTGGACCAGGCTGAATAATACGCTCGTTCTCGGCGGCCTGCTCGTAGGCCTGTACTTGTTCTATCCCACGTATTGGTTCGCCAAGAAGGGAATCGAGCGAGTCCGGCCGACACTCCTGGCCCGAGTGCAAAAGTATCGCTTGGCGCGCGTGCTGTTCGGCGCGGATCTGACCACGAGTTGGAGCATCGGATGAAACGGTTGCTGAGCGTTTTTCGTTGGGGTTATGTGGCGCCCCGGCTGGCTCTGGTGCTGGCCGTAGTCGGCTTATTGAGCTTTGGTCTCGCGCCGCTATTGCATTGGCTGATCGTTTCCGCCGGACAAGCCACGACCGGGGCGGCCGTCGAAATCGGCGCGCTGCGCACGTCGGTTGTGAGAACGAGCCTCGAGCTCGACTCAGTGCAGATCGCCAATCCGGAGCGGCCGATGAAGAACGCCGTGGAGGCCGACGCGGTACGGATCGACTTGAGCGCTGCGGCGCTGCTGCGCAAGAAATTCGTCGTGCAGGACGGGTCGATTTCCGGCTTGCGTTTCAATCGGCCGCGGCGCCATTCGGGCGAATTGCCCGAGAGCCAAGCCAGGGAAGAAGAGCCCGACGACACCGAAGAACCCGGCGAACCGCTCGATTTAGCATGGCTGGCCAGCCTGGGCGACGATGCCCAGCAGCGTCTTCTCGAAGAGTTCGAAACGGCCCGCCTTTCGGCGGAACTGCTTGACATCTGGCCGCCCCGTTATCAGGCGCTCGAGCAACAGGCTCAATCGCTCGCCGAGCGGGCGAAAGCGTTGCAACGGCGGATTCGCGATTTCGCCAAGAACGCGAAGAAACAGCCGGGCGACGTGATCGAAATGGAAGCGGAAATACGCGAGTTGCACGAACAAACGCAAACGCTGCGAAAGAAGATTGGGAAACTGGCTGCGAAGCTCGATGCGGATCGCCAGCGGGTCAACGAGGCCCGGCTGCGGGACGCCGAAAAGTTACGCACGATCGTCTTCGAAGAACAGCTCGACGCGGAAACGATTTCGCATTATTTGCTGCGGCGCGAACTGGCCGCCAAGATCGAGTCGACAATCGACTGGATCGTTTGGTGCCGCGACCATATCCCGCGGCGCGTTCCCGAAACCAAACCGACACCGGGCAAGGGAATCGACATCACGTTTCCTGGCTTGAGGCGGGTTCCCGATTATTGGGTGCAGCGGCTGCATCTCGATGGTGAAATTGAAATCAACGGACGGCCGATGGCCTTTGCCGGAACGGCAAGCAATTTCACGTCCGATCCCGTTTTGCTCGGGCAACCCGCCATCGTGCATCTCAAGACCACCGACGCGGCGCAGATCGAAGTGGTCGCTCGATTCGATCGCAGCGGTCTCCGCGATGTGACGACGCTGGCGTTCGACTGCCCGCGCCTTGTCCAGGCGCGTCGCGAGTTGGGCCGGCAAGATCAGCTGGAACTGATCGTCTCGCCCGGGTTCGCCCGGGTTCATGCCGAACTGAAGCTGGAAGAGGACCAAATCGAAGGCGAGCTCGCCTTTGTGCAAGAAGGTATACGCATCGAACCGCGCGTGGGCAAGAAACTCGGCGGCCTACGCGTCGCTGGCTACCTGAACGATTCGCTCCAGCAAATCGAACGCATTGAGGGGACACTTCGAATCAGCGGCACGCCGCGCCTGCCAAAGCTGAAGGTCGAATCGAGCCTGGGCGGCGAGATTGTCGCCGCGCTCGAAAACGTCGGACGCCGAGAAATCTCGCATCAGCGAGAGCGGCTCGAATCGCAGCTCGCCAAGTTAGCCGAACAGCGCACGGCCGACCTGGTTGCGCGCGTCGAACAGCGGCAACGTCAACTCACGGACAAGCTCGGCTTGACCGACGAAACGGTCGCAGCGCTCAAGCGTGAACTTGTGCAACATGTGGGATTGCCCAATCAGTTTCTCGGCAACAAGTTGCCGCTGGGCAATCTATTGAAGTAGGCGAATCGTGAAGCTACTTCCCGGCGTCGGGCGACTCGACGATCATGACGCCATTCATCACTTTCCAGTGCCCGGGAAACGTGCACAGGAAAGGATAACGGCCGGGAAGTTCCGGCGCGCGGAAGTAGATGGTGAATTCTTCGCGCGGCAAAACCATGTCGCAATAGGCCAGCACGTCGCTCGTCGCGGGAATGTAGTGCCGTAGCGAGGCTTCCGGATCGGAGATCAAGCGATCGGCCAGTCCGCCCACGGGATCGAGCGCGCCAGGTTTGACCAGCGCCCAGTTGTGCGGCACCACATCGGGATTCGCCAGCGTGAATGCGATTGGCTCACCCGGCCGCACACGCAGTACCCGCGTTTGGTAAGAAAGATTCGTTCCGGTTTCGATGCGTAGCGGCCGCGCGTTGTCGATTTTCTTGCGATGCGGATTCGGCACGCTGCGAGTCACCATCGCCAAATCGGCCAGCAGCGGATGGGGCTCGATCGTCTTGCGCGTCGGCTGATAGCCCGGGAATTCGCGATATGGCGCATCGAGCCGATGCACGGTGAGGAACAGATCGTGAAACGTCCCGGCCGCCGACTGCACGCGCAGATGCAGTTGATTGGCGAGCTGCAGTTCGGGAATCTCCAAGAACAACGACCGGCCGTCGGGCAACACATGCGCCGAGGCGATGCTCCATGCATCGTGGCCACGCATGCCTAGATGCCTGGTGGAAAACTCCGGCGAGCCGTAACCCGCACTATACCGGTAGTTCCAGGCCTGGGCGAAATGGCTTTTTGGCGCCGCGGCAATCGCCTTATCCAACGGCGCGGAGAACTCGAGCAACACACCGTTTTCATGCGCATGAAACCCGACCGGCAATTGCGCCGTCTTGCCCGCGAAACGTACGCGTTGGAAACAACCGTCTTCGGGTGTGTACGATCCCCAGCCTTGCATCCCGGTGACATAGAGCTGGCCGTCCTGCGGACAGAATCTGCCGCGATGCACTCCGGAATCGAAATCGCCGGGCAATGGTACTGCGGCGCCTTGGAGTTGCCCGTCGACTTCGTCGCGCAGGATGAGAAAGTGCGATCCTGCTCCGAACGACAAATGCAGGAGCTGCCCCTGAAGCGGTCCCCAGCGGTCGCTCGCCACATGCACTTGTCCGCCGCTCGAATTGTCGAGCCCGCGCGGCAAATAGACGAGCGGCAGTTCCGGAGCGCGGCCGCCGCGCGGTCCGCCAAAGCCAAAGTGTGGAACGGCGTCGCCGCCTGGGCCAGGCTTTGCCGCCGTAGGCGGCCGAGTTGGAATCGCGCAGATCATCGAGGCCGGCGTCCAACTGCCCTCGGAACAGGGTACGGTCAAGGTTCCATCGGGTAAGAGCCCCAGACCGTCGGGGTTGCGGAATCCGGTGGCAATCACGTCGGCCTGTTGACCATCGGCCGAGATCCGCACGAGCCCCTGATTACCCGAAACCGTGTAGAAATTGCCTGTCGCGTCCCTTTGCAAACCGCAGATGAAGTCGTGGCCAGCCGGTGAGGTCTCATAGGCCTGGCTAAAGCATTCGTAGAAATCGGCTTCGCCATCGTGATTCAAGTCGTGCAGGCGGGTGATCTGATCGCGTCCCAGTACAAAGATGCCATCGGAGTCGATGATCATTCCCAGGGCATGATGCAGGCCGCTGGCAAATCGGCGCCATTTCGCCTGGCGCGAAGGATGCTGGAACCCAGACACATGCCACACGTCGCCCTGCATCGTGCAGACAAGCGCCGAGCCATCTGGCAGAAAACCGTGCCCGCCGCAAAACAGGAGCGCTTGCCAAGGATTGTCGAATGGCAAATGAATCGTATCCACCGCATAGGGATGACCGTCGCCCAATTCGATCGCTGTCGCGATTTCCTGCGGCCATTGCGCCGGAGCATTTTCCACCAGATGTCGCAGCGGATGCGTGGCGGCCGGCGCGATAATCGGTTCGAAACGCTCTTCTTGTACATGCGGCGCATCGAGCATCTCGACGCCATCGATCGCGTAAGAGAAGAGCACCTGATCGCCATGCCGATAAAAACCGTGATAGCGTAGCGAAGAGCCGCGGGGCGATTGCGTTCGGGTAAACTCCACCGGCGCGCCGTCGATCTGCAAACCACCGAGAAAGCCGGAGCGGCGGGACGAGAACTTGACAAAGCCGCCCTGCCAAACCGATTCGTAGGTAAGCGTGTCGGGATTAAAGCAGGCGGACCAGCCGCGATCGTCGCCGAAACGCACGCAAACTCCTCGCGGCACGGTAACCTTGTCGTGGCGAAACACGCCGCACATTAAGCTGCCCAATTGGGTCTGGTTCCAGCGATCGTCCTCCCAGGTGGAGTCGTTCTGATTGCCCCAATGTCCCAGTTGGCCGCCATCGAGTCCTGGGAACTCCGCCAACAGCGGCGGCACGGTTGGTTGAGAACGAAAATAGTCGGCCTGCTTCGCGTAGAAGTCGTACACGCGATCGCGATTTACCGGGTGGCGCCAATGCGGCCATTGCTCCTCGTTAAGCGGCCGACGATCCAGCGGAAACTCGGCCGGTCCATGCGCGTGAGCCGATGCGTGTACGAGCAACGCCTCCATTTCGGCAGCGGCAATTCCTTCGCTGGTACCCAGCGAAATCAACAGGCTTAGCAAGTCGACTAGTTGCGCGTCGTTCATCGTGCTCGCCAGATTGTCAGGCATCAGCGTGCCGGTTTCTCGTTCCAAGTCGATGTCGTCGAGCAGCAGCGAGACTTCAGGATTCTCGCACTTTTGCGGATCGCGGAGCACGAGTTGCTTTTCGTCGCGGCGGACGATGTAACCCTGGTAGGTACGCCCTTCGACGTCGACGACCATGTGCGCCGCGAATTCGGGTTTTACCTCGCGTTTGGGCCAGAGCACCGACTCCACGATTTCCGCCGGCTTGCGCTGCTTGCCAATTTCAGTCAACGCGGGCCCAACCGCGCCACCCTGACTTCCAATACGATGGCATGAAATGCAGGCCGACCTGGCATTGGCGAAAACAACCAGGCCACGGTGGGGATCGCCCGACTTTCGAGCCTGCTCGACGAGCCTGGCGACTTTCTCTGCGGAGTACTCATCGGCCGCGTTTTTGGCATTGCCAGTCGCGGCGGTGGCGTTCGGCATTGCTTCGTCGCGCTGCCACAACAGCAAGGTACTGGCATCGGATTTCACATCGACCGTTTCCTCGGCGGAAATGGGCCGAATACCTCGCGAAATTCGCACCCAATCGATGGTTCCGCGACAACCGAGCCGCCCTTCGACAAGCCGCCCAATGCCCAAGTCGCCGGCAACACCGGGACGGGCCAGCGATTCGATTGCCTGGTCGGCGACCGGTTGACCGTCGACATATAGCCGCACGCGCCGCGGCTCGTAGATCATCGCCAGCGTATGCAGTCGGCCATCACAGATGTTCGATTCCGAGCGCACATGGTCCGGTCGGCAGCCGGGCAGATAGACGGTCAGCAGGCCGCTGCCGTTCATGGAAAACATTTCCCAATGCTCACCCGATTGCTTTGTGTCGCTGGCCACGCGGATGTTGTACCCGTGCGCGTCGGCCAGCCTGGCACGGCATTCCACGGTAAGCGGCGGCGTGCGGAAGGCGGCTTTCCCGTCGAACAGCACGCCGCCCGTTTCGGCTTCCGTGCCTGTCGCCTTCCGAACAGGAGTCCAGGTGCGGAGCACCGGTTTGGGCCCCGGCGGCTTGCCATCGAGTTGCGGCAACATCCAATGCAATCCGTCCAGGTTATCGAGCAATCGCTGCTCCACATCGTCCTGTGTATGGCCGAGGATGCCGAGCGGCCCGCGGTAGCCGGCCTCGCGAATCGTACGCAGCAACGCCACATCGAATTCACCTTCGCCGAGCGGCAGGATCTTTTGCCCGCGTTGGTCGCCGTCTTTCGTCATCCCGTTGAGATTCAGGCACAGCAGATACGGCTGCATGCGCGCGAGCCACTTGGCGAAATTCTCGACATGCGAATGGCCATGATGCAGGTTGTAAACGAGCCCGACATGCTTGGCATCGTGTGCTTGGCGCAAATACTGGCAGACGGCGATCATGTTCTCGGGCTCGCCACCCCATCCGCCATGATTGTACAGTCCGAGCTGGCAACCCATTTCGCGCGTCCGCTCGACGAGTGGCAACATGGCTTCGGCGGCCGACTTCACGCGCTCGTCATTCGTCGCTCCGGCCGGCGATGGAAGTGTTTGCCAAACCTGAGGGTGCAGATCGTATTTCTCGAACAGCTTGAATGCCGCCTCGTGGGCGCCCCAGAAGGCGAAGTATTCGATCCCGTGCTGCTTGTACTGCTGGATCTCTTCTTCGAATTCCGAGACATGATTCTGTCGCCAATCATAGGCCACCATTCGCAGACCCAAACGGCGGACCATGGCGGCGCGCTCGGCCGGTGAACGGTGTTTGCTATCGAAAGGTACGATGCACCAAGCCACGAGGTTTTCATCGCGAAAATTTGCCGGCGTTTCCGCGTGCACATCGCAAGCGATGAGTGGGCAGAGGATGGCGAGAAGTAACAATCTCAGACGCATCGCGAATGGCTCCCATGTCATTGACTTCGATTTGATCCGCACGCGGTCTCAGCGATGGATCGATCGCTGTAGCCTTACCCCCTACGATTGCCTTCCATAGTGGGATGCATGCGCGGCGTTGTCGAGCGAGAATCGCAAAGAATCTGCTCTATGTCGCCCCGGCCATACAACCTTTTAAGCCCGCGACGACTCGGCGGCGATTCGCGAAAGCTCGTCAAATTGCGGGCCGGACGAAGGGATATCCAGGTGAAATACGTGCGCTATCACGCTGGTCCACCCGTGCAAAAAATAGGTCCAGCCGTCTTCGATGTGCAGCTGTTTTGCTTCAGCCTGCGCGCGGGCCTGCGCCAGAAACACGAGCTCGCCACGATAGTTGAAATCCCACACCCAGCCGCGTTGAGGAAATTGCGCCGCATCGCTCACTGGCGAACCCGGGGCGTCTTTTCCCAACCCCGTGGCATTCACGACGAGCGAATGTTCCGGCAATTGGGCCACCAGCGCGTCGCTCTCTGCGGGCGATTGTGTCAGCACGTAGTCGACCGGCACGCGCGAATCGAGACGCTCATGCAAGGCGAGCATCGCGTCTAGACGAGGTTGCGAGCGATTGGCGACGATGATCTTCGCGGGTCGATTCTCGCCCTGTCGCGCATCCATCAACGCCATCGAAAACGCTATAGCGGCGCCACCGGCGCCGAGCAACAGGCAATGAGCGCCGGTGTTTCGCCAATGATCCGCCGGCAGAAATGCTTGCAGCGCCAGGTCGCTATTCTCGAAATCGACCGCTCGGCCCATGAGTTTGCCGTTCCACTTAGAGATGGAACTGACCTCATTCATCGCTTGGGCATGCGGCCCCAATTCATCGAACAGGTCACGCGTGGCTGCCAGGAGATCAATCTTGTGCGTAGTCACCAGAGCGCCGAGCGAGTGCGGGTCGCGCTTGATATGCGCGACGATCGTGCGGTAGGCGCCGGGATCATCGTGCAGCTTACAGTCGATTCCTATCAAGCGGACCGCGTCGGGGTTGCCGAGTCCCAGATACTCGGCCCAGCGAGGAAAGACTTTGCGAATCGAACTCTGCGCGGTAGTCACGCCGATGAAGTACATCGTGGGCGCTTCTGCTATTGGATAGACCGTGTCCGGTGCCGCTTGAAAGGTTTGCGCCAAAAGAAAAGCTCCCTGGAGTCGACTATCGATACCGCGACGTCGCAGCGCCCTGCCACATGTCACAATTGGGCCCCAGCGCGGCAGCCAGGTCATCGGTCGCCGCGGCGAGTTCCTGACAGACTTCAGTCGCCAGCGGGTTGGCCAGCGAGCGTACGTTGGCCGCCAGTTGTTCCGCATTCTTTACGCCTGCGATAACGCAGGTAACGCCTGGCTGCGCTGCGACCCAGGCGAGGGCAACGTCGGCCATCGTGCGGCCCAGTCGGTTGCAGATTTCGCGAATCGCGTTGATGGCGTTGAACGTTGCCGCTTCGCAGCCGGCTTCGCCATGGCGGGCCAGCTCGCGCTGTGTGTTAAAATGTCGCGACCTCGCGCGGCCATCGGGCACGTCGTCGGCCGCGGCGTAGTTACCGGCGAGCAACCCATGCATGAGCGGGCTATAGGCCAAAACACCGACTTCGCGCTCACGACAATCGGGCAGGATTTCCGCTTCGATCGCGCGCCAGACCAAATTATAAGGAAGCTGGTTCGACGCGGGTGTTTGTAGCGTGCTAGCTGCGGCCATGTCGCCCACACCGGCATTGCAGACGCCGATCGCGCGGACCTTGCCCTGCTCTTGCAGCCTGATCATCGCTTCCCAGCTCTCCGCGATTCCGATTTCGCGGTCGGTCCAATGCGTTTGGAACAAGTCGAGATAGTCGGCGCCCAGGCGTGCGAGCGAACGTTCGCAAGCTTCGATCACCTCGGCGGCACGCATCGACTTGGGATGCACCTTGGACGCCAGCACAACGCGTTGGCGCTCGCCGGCCAGCGCTTTGCCGAGCAGCGTTTCACTGGCGCCATCGCCGTAAACTTCGGCCGTGTCGAAAAAGTTGATGCCGGCATCGAGCGCCGCGTGAATCGCGGCGGTCGATTCCTGTTCGTCGCGGCTTCCCCAATGAAAGTCGCTGGCGATTCCCCAACAGCCGAAGACAAGTTGCGAAACGGGTTGGTCGATTCCGGGCAACGTCTGTTGTTTCATTCCCAAGGGTTCTCCCAGTCTTGCCAAGCTTCGAGATAGGCCTGAAAAGCGGGCACATCGCCGGCGCGCGCTTCGAGCCACTGCTTTGTTTCCGACACGATACGCTGTTCCTCATCCAGCGCCAACTGGCCGGTCAATACGCGGCTGCGCAGGAAAACGAAGTACGTATCGAGCACATCGCGGCGGCAGTAGTCGTTGATTTCGGCCAGTCGACCGTCGTCGAACATGTCCTGAACCATGTAACCTTCCACATCGGTCTTGCCTGGTTTGCCGAGTAAATTGCAGGCCAGATTCAAGCCGCCGTTGAAGCGTGTCGCGCCGAAATTCGTGAGCAATTCCATGAGATCGAGATGCGAGGAAGCGTTGTAACGCTGCCGCGGCGATTGGCTTCCCTTTCCTTCACCGCCCATCCAGGTCCGCAAATTCAGACCGTAGCGAAACGCTGCCAATTCGAGGACCGGCACATCGAACCCGCGCCCGTTGAACGTGACCAATGTAGGGTGACGATAGCCTTCCCAGCCGCGCCAGAAATGCTCGGTGATGATGTGCGGCCTAAATTCGGGTTCGTCGAGCGCCGTCAAATCGACCAGGCGGAAGTCGGCCGTTACTTTGCCGACGACGAGCGAGATGGGCAGGTGAAACGTGTAGGGAATGAAATCGCTGCCTCGCTCCTCCATCAGCTCTTCGCGATACCGGGCCACCGCTTCGGCCGGCGCGTAGTCGCTGCCGGGATAGCGGATATTCGCCACCAGGCGGCCGTCGGCCACACTTTCCAAATCGAAGATGAAATAGCGAATATTATCGCGGGCCATGAAGAAGGTCGCTCTAAGAGGCCGGGGCTTGCCAACGAACAGGTACGGCTCAGGATAACGGGCGACGGCGGCTGTCGCTAGCAACCGAAACGGGCGACGCTGGCGCATATTGCCACCGAGCCGAATTTGACAGGGCAAGAATGCAACGCCAAACAGTGCGACGAACTTCATCGCGCGTCCATTTTGAGTGCTAGCACGGCCAGACCGGCAGGAATCTGTGAAGACAGGAAGAATGCGCAACACGCAAGGGGCTAACCGTCGCAAGCGGCGCAATCAACTTAATCTGGGCCTGCGAGGAAACCGAAGAAACAGGTACAGCGTAACGCCGGGGTTCCGCACGACTCCTTCGACACGCATCCGCAGCGAGGTTTTCCCGTGCCCAATCTTTCGATCATCATTCCCGCCGTTGGCGATCACGAGCTGATGGAGTCCGGGTTGGTTTCCGTGCTTCAGCATCGCCCGGCTGACGCCGAAGTTGTTGTCGTTTTGGATCGTCCCTACGAGGACCCTTACGATTTGCAACAAGAGCTGACCTTCGTACGGCTATCAAAACGCGCTCGAGTGACAACTTGCCTGCGTGAAGGCATCGCGGCGAGTCGTGGCAAGATCGTGCACCTACTGGGATGCGGTTGGGAAGTTGCCGAAGATTGGACCGATTCGGCGCTGGCCGCGATGGAGGATTCTCGTGTCGCGTCGGCTGTGCCCTGCGTTTTCGCATCTCCGAAGTCCGAGCAAATTCGGTCGCTGGGCGTTAGCTACTCGGCCGTGGGCCGATTGGGACGGATTCGGCGACTGCCGAAGTCGGCCCGCCAGCGGGAACGAATTTTGGGACCGGAACTCGGTGCCGCGTTTTACCGGCGCGAAGCGCTCGACCAAATCGGCGGTGTGCCGACTGACTTGGGAAGCGAAGCCGCAGCAGTCGAAATCGCTCTGCGTCTACGCAGGGCCGGTTACGAGGCTGCGCTGGCCGATGAAACGGTCGTCTATGCCGCGGATGCACTTGCGGCGTCGGCAGGCGAATTCCGACGATCAGCCGATGCCGAACGCCTCTTCTGGCGTCACCTGCCGCAGCAAGGCCGCATGGCCGCTTTGCTGGCTCATCCGTGGCTCGTGGCCGGGAAGACACTTTTAGGTCTGCCGCGTCCGGCAGCGCTGGCCCGGTTGACCGGGCATCTGTGGGGATCCGTCTCCGCGTTGACGGCGGCGGCGTATCGTCGCAACCTGACCAAGTTAACGGGCTTGGCCGATGCGGAGGACGCGACCACGCTAAGACTCGACCCGAGAGATAACGAGGCATCGCACGAGCATCGACGGGCGGCCTGATTCGTTGGCTTGTTTGCCGCTGTATGCCTTCGTCGACCGTCACCCGAAGGACATCGAACCGATGCCAGCGACGAACGACGTCAGCGTTCGGGAAGGAAAATGTCTGCGACCGCGGTAACTAGCTCCAAAGTGGCGCGGTTCTGCGGATCGGATTCCAGCTTGCGCAAGAGTCCTGCTACCTTCCAGGCGCCACGCGGCCAGCGAATTGCGGTAGCACGTGCACAATCTTCGAGCCATTGGTAAACGCGGGCTCGTGTCACGCCAACTTTCTTAGCTTGGTTTCGCACGCTCGTTGTCGCTCCTGACAAGCCAAGTCGTTCGCTCACCAACTTCGCGATACGCGCACCTAAATCGATTTCAAGTTGTTCGAGCAACGGTTCGACAAAATGACGGCGAACCTCCTCCACGGTGGGCGGAGCTTGAGCGACATTAACGCCGTCGAGCCATTGTTCAACACGACGCACGAATTGAGGTGTAAGATCGACGACCAGATGCGGTGTCAATTCGACTCGATTGAGCAGCGAATGAACGGTCCAAAAGGCTTCCAAGATCACACGTACGCGCTTCTGGCCATGCGTCTTCATTTCGCGAATTTGCGCCAACGTGTGGTCACAATAGCTGCCTAGCGGCGTATCCCAAATGACCATGGGAACTTCGTCGAGCGAACGGGCGATCCGCCCGATCGGCAGCGATTTTAATTCATGCCGGATGACCGTCTCGCGCCAGTCGCTCCACTGCGATTCGGAAACTCGCCGCGCGTCGAACGAACTCGCATCCTCCTGCTCGCCGTCTGTTTGGCGAGACGGATCGGTCGCGGCATCGGCCTCAATGAATTTGACAATCCGCTTCAACAGCGTGATCAAGCCGACGATCTTCTTTGTGCCGACACCCGGCGTGGAGTAGACTTCGTCGAAAGGGAGGCCCAGCAAGCGTTCTAAAGGCCAGTCGATGAATACCATTGGCAACCCGCGATCGGCCGGCTGCGTCCAGAAAACGAGCGGGTGCTGACGAACACGTTCAAATTGCTCTTCGGAAAGCACCGCGACCAGCCGATTGTATTCGTTCTCGTAGCGGTAGTATCGCAGCGATGAATTGTCGCGGGGTGTTGTCTTTTTCTTAGCCATTGAGGGCGCCATGCAAACCGCGTCGATCGGTGCGGTTCGTTTTCGGGATGTACGAATCGGGCTATCGCCCAGACACAAACAACCAGGGCTGCCCCCCTAGACTGTATTGCTTGCTACTAGTTCCTTAGAAATTACGAGGAACGGGATTTTGTGTCGATGCGGCTCCAGCGTCAACGCTCTTGGCGGGGGGCGGGATAACGCCTGCAAGCGATCGCAAGCGACATAAACATCTACTGAAAAGCGACTTAAGGCAAATTTGCGTCATCCGAACACGAGGCACTTGCCGGGATTTATAACAAAAATGCTAGAAAATTGTTGCGATCTAGGCCGCTTCGGAGTTTTATTTCAGCCGGTATGACCGTTGGTTCGAAATAAACGGACGGGAGAATTCGCCGACAGAATCGGAATTTCCTTGACAACCGAGCGCCGGCTTCCTAAATTAACGGTTGAAGTTCGAGAGTTTCTCGCCACTCATATGTAAAGGAAACGCCACTGGCTTTCCCCGAGAGCCCAACCGATCCAAACAACTCGAAGTTGGTTTGAACCTGGGATCGGTTTCTAGGACACCGCTGTCCGTACAGCTCTCGTGTGCTTTTTGTCGTTTGCATTCTCATGCTGCGCCATGGCGTGGCAGGCTGGTTCGGATGCTGCGGCAAGCTCCTCGCAGTTGTTTGAAGACCGCCTCCTCGATTCCATCACAGGCGTTCTTCCAACGACTGCCGGATGGTCTGGTAATCGTTTCGCTAGTTGTTTTTTTCACCGCATTCATTTAACAGGGGAAAGAGAGATGAATCGCAGCCAAAGAAATGTCGCTTGTTTTGCGACACTGCTTAGTTGTTTGATCGCGAATCATGCCTTGGCGAGTTCCTATGCCGTCGAATCGTCGTCGGTCGACGAGCCAGTCAGCCTGACGCTGCAAGCCGCGCCTTCGTTCCACGCCGGTCCGCGGGAAGAGGCCAAGACGTTAGAGATGGCCCCGTTTTATCCGGGCACGGTCGATGGCTTTCGCATGACTGAGTTCTACACGGAGAGCGGCGACATCGCCTACAACGCGGACGGTACGTTGGCCAAAGACGCCAAGCACCGCGACATTCCCATGCCAACCGAGATTGCACTTGGCGGAAAGGCCGCTGCAAACGCGAGCCGAGTCCCGCGAGACTACCACTACAAATCGCTCGACGGCACGCCGGAATCGGGCGGAGAATGGTGGCTGGAGATGTGGCAACTGCGTCAGCCGGCACGAGGCGGCGTTCCAGCGCCGGCCGATTACAGCAATTACTTGTATGGCGGTATCGCTCTGGTAATTGCGATCGTCGTTTGGCGCGTGCGCCGAGGGCGACAACTCGAGATGGAAGACTATCTCGATTCGCTCGCGGAGCGGACACACGGCGCCTATCATCAGAGCACGCGTGGCGGCTTCGAAACGAGCAACGTCATGCAGTTGGTGCCCGACAACGAACTGTCACAGTATGAAGCGCTGATCGGCGTCTCGCCACTCAAACGCATTCGATACCAAGGCTAGGTCGCTCGCTGCTTTAAGATATTACTCGACATGGCGACTAGCGACGTCATGCCGAACGTGCCTCGGTTCTCCGTGGTCATTCGCCATCCCCTGTACGAATGACAATGGCGAACCGGGGCTTTTTTATTGCGCGTTGATTATATTGCCGGTGTACTGAATACTTACATCGCGAGTAAGCTTGCGGCAAGTCGCGACAAATGCCGAATCCCGGATCGACTTGTATTAGAGCGTATCGAACGAAAGTGTAGCGTCATTTCGTCGGAAAGCG
>JAGQOS010000579.1 GCA_020427265.1 Planctomycetales bacterium | reverse complement strand
GGTGTGAACAGCGCGTTGGCTGTTGCAAGCCATTTCGGAATCGGACTCGAAGCATGCATAGTTGCCTCTATGAAGGAATCCTTACCCACTGCCGACGCCAGCCCGTAACTCACCGGTTCCGGTACGGGTTATTCATGGCCTACCTGGACCTGGAAGAGTTGCCTTCGCTGGTCGGCAGCGGAATGTTGATCTCCGCCCAGAGGCATGCGCTCCGTTCGTTCTTGCGCACCGACCACCTGTGGCATTCCGCCAAGCCGTTGGATGCGGAAGTCCGCGAGTTGGTCCGCCAACGGACGGGCGGCTCTCCGGTAGGACGCATTCGGCTGCTCACACAACTGCGACACTTTGGCTACTATTTCAGCCCGCTGAACCTTTTTTTTGTCTTTGACGACTACGATCGGCGCGTGGAATTCGTCGTCGCCGAGGTCAGCAATACGCCCTGGAACGAGCGATTCACTTACGTCTTGTGGGACGGAAACCGTACTGGACGTGAGGATAGCGTGCTACGTTTCTCTCATCCTAAGCAGTTCCACGTGTCCCCGTTCATGGACATGGATCTCGACTATCGCTGGCGACTTACCGTACCGGGCGAAACTCTGACAATCGGGCTTGGGAATTTCGACGAGTCCGGTGAACTGTTCAGCGCCCGAATGAGGCTGCGGCGATGCAAGTTGACCCGTCCCGCGTTGCGCCGCATGACCCTCCGTTTCCCCGTGATGACTGCACAGATTACTGCAGCGATCTATTACCAGGCCCTAAAACTATGGTGGAAAAAATGCCCTTTTCACACACATCCCGGCAAACAGACACCACTGCAGCCGACTGTCGACTCGGCACGAACAGCCGAGCCCCACGCGGGCCCTTAGCCGACCAGGCGCAGCGATTGGACGAAGGTCCGTCCATTTTCCGCCGAGCCGTTTTAACGCAACTTGCAACTTTGACCGCCGGTCAACTCACACTGGTGGATCGCCACAACGCCAATGAATTCGGCCAGGTAGGCCGCTCCGGGCTAACCGGCACGATCGACGTTCACGATCAGCGTTTCTACCGTTCGGTTGTGCTCGGCGGCTCACTCGGGGCGGCCGAAGCGTACTTGCGTGGATGGTGGAGCTCTACGGATCTCGTCAAGACCATGCGGGTGTTGGCCCAAAATTTTGACACGCTCAAAAACATGGATCGAGGCGTTGCACGTGTGATGCGTCCGCTGCGGGCGGGACTCAACTGGTTGAGCCGCAATACGCGAAACGGGAGCAGACGCAATATCGCAGCACACTACGACCTGAGCAACGACTTCTTCGCGCTGATGCTCGACCCGACAATGACCTATTCTGGCGGCGTTTTTCCAGCCCCTGAGTCTACGCTCGAGGACGCTTCGCTCGAAAAATACGATCGCATCTGCCGTAAGCTCGAACTCTCGCGGCGGGACCGCATTCTGGAAATTGGCACGGGTTGGGGCGGCTTCGCCGAACACGCCGCGAAGAATTATGGCTGCCATGTCACAACCACAACGATTTCCGGTGCGCAGCACGCTTATGCCCAACAACGGTTCCGTAACGCCGGGCTTTCGCAACGGATTACCTTGCTTCAAGACGATTACCGCGAACTAAGCGGGAAGTATGATAAGCTCGTTTCTATTGAGATGATTGAAGCGGTTGGCGAGAAGTTTCTTCCCGGTTATTTCGCTAAGTGTTCGGAACTGCTTGTACCGCACGGAATGATGGCGCTGCAATCGATCATAATCCCCGACCACCGCTACAACGCTTATCGCAAGTCGGTCGACTTCATTCAGCGTTACATTTTCCCGGGCGGGTTTCTCCCGAGCCTTGCCGCCATCACCGATTGCCTGGGACGTCGCACCGACTTCCGTATGGTTCATGAGGAAGACTTCAGTTCGCACTATGCCGAGACACTCACCCGTTGGCGAAAGAATTTCTGGGACCGCATCAACGAGGTTCGTCATTTGGGCTTCGACGAGCGATTCATTCGCACCTGGCACTATTATCTTTGCTACTGCGAAGCCGGCTTTCGCGAGCGGCAGATCGGCGTCGTACAATTGCTGCTGACCAAGCCGAGTTGCCGTCGCTCTCCGATTCTTGCGGGAGTATGAAGCCGATGCCCGCAGGCGGCGCGACTCATCGCGTTAGTCGTGATCATTGCCGGTGTTGTTGTCGATTGCTCTTCGAAGCGCCTGGGCGAATCCTTCGAGGTGTTGCATGTTTTCGCAGAGCGAGGCGTACTTCATTTGCTGGCGTATCGGTTCAGTCGCTCAACATGCCTGGGTAACTTAACCGTCTCGCGGCCAATGGTTGTGTACCAATGTTTGTCAGCCGTCTTGCCCTTACGCTGCCAAGGGCCTTTTCTGCGGCGCGCCATGAAATAAATCCTCCAATCAACCGTAGCTCGGAAACCATGCTTCCAGTCGGATTTACTGTAGGATTTACTGTAGCTGGGGCCACGTTGGGGTCGCGTCGCGCAAACTAAAAGCCGCAATCCCTTATGGGAAAGCGGCTTTCGTTAGTCGGGCCGACTCGCGACAAACAAGTGATGACAACTCATGTTTGATTCACTTTACGGCGGCGGAACTCGAAAAATCGGCGTGAAACGTCGATTGCGGCCATCATGCCGACGTGAAGTGTGCATGCAAGATAGGTTGCGCAGGTAATACGAAGAAAGACATTTACCGTTTCAACCAATTGCATAATCTGATCACGCGACATTCCATTTACGGTTGCTTCCCAACCTAAGAACGGTCTATTTATCCACGGTCCTTCCGCGCCATGTAGGGGA
>JAGQOS010000578.1 GCA_020427265.1 Planctomycetales bacterium | reverse complement strand
GGGATTGAAATCGATCCGGCGCTGGTTGAGGCCGCCCGCTCGCTGGCCGAAGCATTCGAGCTGCCGGTGGAATTCGCGGCCGGCCGCTTCATTCCCACAGGCGGCGACGCGCTGGTTGACGACGCTTACGCCGAAAGCGGCACGGAGTGCTTCTGGTTGATTACCGATCATTCCAGCGGTTACGACGAACTGGGACTCGAGGTCGACGATTTCGACATTGTCTTCGCCTATCCCTGGCCCAACGAAGAACATGTGCTCGAATCGCTCTTTGAACGCTACGCCGCCGACGGCGCGCTCCTACTGACCTACAACCAATACGACTCGGTCCGGTTGCAACGGAAAATATCGCGCCGGCGCTGATCAGTTCGACAGCTTCCGCTTTTTCGGCCCCTTATCCAGCACATGGCTTTGTTCGGCCCAGACGCGCCATTGGTCCGATAGCTGTGCGACGCGATCCGGTTGCTGAGCGGCCAGATTGTTCAGCTCCGTGCGGTCGTCTTTCAGGTTATACAATTCCCAGGGGCCGTTTTTCAGTGCGACCAGTTTCCAATCGCCGCGTCGTAGGGCGCGGTTGCCTTCGTGTTCCCAATAGAGCGCCTCGCGATCGAGCGGCTTGTCGGCGAAGGCCGGCGTCAGGCTTGTGCCGACTAGCGGTGTAAGCTGGTGACTGTCGAGTTGTTCCGGATACTCGGCGCCGGCAACATCGAGACACGTCGGTACGATGTCGATCACATGGCCCGGTTGTTCGCGCAGTCCTCCGCGCGCGGCAATGCCGCGGGGCCAATGTGCAATCAACGGCGTGGCGATGCCACCTTCGTGATTGAATCGCTTGTAACGCCGATAGGGCGTGTTTTGCAACGTAGCCCACGACTGCCCGCAGAAGACAGCGGAATCGGCCGAGCCGGGATTCGCTCCCGCAAAGCGGCCGTTGGGCCCGCTTTCCGCCGTTCCGCCGTTGTCGCTCAAAAAGAGGACAAGTGTATTGTCGAGCACGCCGCGCTGCTGCAAACCTTCCATCAACGTGCCGATCGATTGATCCATCCGCGATACGACGGCGGCATAAATCGCCATGATATGATCGAATCGGTCGCGCTCTTCGTCGCTCAGTGCATCCCAGGCTTTCACGCCATCGGGCCGAGGCGAGAGCGACCATTCGCTCTTTACAATGCCCAACTCCACCTGCCGGCGATAGCGTGCTTCGCGCAAGGCATCCCAGCCGGCAGCATACTTACCGCGAAACCGGGCGATGTCTTCCGGGGGCGCTTGTAGCGGAAAGTGCGGCGCATTGTGCGCGACATAGAGAAAGAAAGGCCGATCTGTCTGTCGAGCATCGTCGATGAACTTCAAACCCCAGTCGACCCAAGCGTCGGTCGAATACCAGTCGGCAGGCGGCTGTTTTTCGGGCGAGTAGAATATCTCGTTCCCCAATCGCACCGTGCGATCTTGCTTCACGCGAAAATAAAATCCGCCCCCTTCGGGAATGCCGTAGAAGCGATCAAACCCGCGCTGCAGCGGCCACATCGACCGATCGCGATGCCCGACGTGCCATTTGCCGGTGATCGCTGTGAAGTAGCCGGCTTCGTGGAGCAAGCGACCAATCGTGGCGCAGCGTTGATTCAAATGCCCGCGATAACCGGGATGGTTCGGCCCTTTGTCGTCGGTCATGTGGCCCACGCCTGCCTGGTGCGAGTAGAGTCCGGTCAGCAGGGCGGCGCGCGTGGGACAGCAACGCCCGGTGTTGTAAAACTGGGTGAAGCGCAAGCCGCCCGCCGCCAGGCGATCAAGATTCGGTGTTGGAATCTCGCTGCCGTAGCAGCCAATATCGGAAAAGCCCATATCGTCGACCATCACGAGCACAATGTTTGGTCGCTCGGCGGCCGTGGCAAAGTTTATGGCATTTAGCGTTGTGAGTATGGCAATGGACGCAGTCAGAACTCGAATCGGCATAGAATCCTCACGAATGGTGAGAGCCCGTTTCAAAAACGCTTCAGCCGCAGAGCCGCTAGCCTAAGGTTCTCCGGATTAACCGGACGCTAGCGCGTTCCGGTTATTAATAGCAATGACATTTTCTCAGTATTCCGTCTTCGTCTGGCGCGATTTGACGGGATACCAAGCGGCGATCCGCTGGGCGAGACGGGCGACGATCTCGGGATGCGCGCCGGCCACATTCGCGTTCTCGTGCGGATCGTCGAGTAGATCGTAAAGCTGGGGCCGCCGCTCCGTGCGCGGATGAGAACTGGCGTAGCGGTTCACCTCGCCGTCGTACGTTAACAGCAATTTCCAGCGTCCTTCAATGCACCAGCGATAGAGCAGGCTCGCTTCGGGGTCGTTCACATCGGCAATGTCATGGGCGAATCCTTCGCCGAAAATCGCTTGGCGTTCGATGGGCTGGCTCGCTTCGATAGCCGGGAGCAGATTGAGGCCCGGTAAGCCACCTGGGATTTTGGCGCCGGTAGCGGCCAGAATCGTGGGCATGATGTCGATACTGCTGGCCAACTCCTCACGATCCGATGGCTTGAGTCGCGCCGGCCAGGAAAAAAGAATCGGCGTGCGAATTCCGCCTTCGTTGGGCGACTGTTTCGATCGCGGCGCGTATCCATTCGACTGAGGGTTTTGAATCCAACCGTTATCGCACACATAGACAATGAGCGTGTTGTCGCGCACCTTTTTCGCTTCGAGATACCCGATCAACTGGCCGCACGTTTCATCGAACCATTCGCACATCGCGTAGTACCGCGCGATTGGCAAGGGGCGGCCTTCGACTTGATACTTTTTCAACAGGCGCTCA
>JAGQOS010000577.1 GCA_020427265.1 Planctomycetales bacterium | reverse complement strand
CTCGACCCAACGGTCTTCAAAATGTCCCGAGTCGTTATCGGTTAACGTGGCCTGTGGAAGCTGATCGACGGCTGGCAGCAGCATGCCCGTTTGGATCAGCACCTGAAATCCATTGCAGATGCCGAGCACCAGCTTGCCGGCTTCGCAGAAGGCCCGAACTTGATCGGCCAGGTAATGTCGCATCTGGCTGGCCAAAATACGTCCGGCGGCCAGGTCGTCGCCGTAGCTGAATCCGCCGGGAAAGCAGAGGATTTGAAATTCGTCGGCCAATTGAGGGTTTTCGAGCAGGCGATTGATATGCACGCGCTCGGGAGCGCCGCCGGCCAGTTGAAAGGCGTGCGCCGTTTCCACATCGCAGTTTGTGCCGGGTGCTCGCAAGACTAAGATTCGGGGAGCCATGTTAGATTTCAGATTCGTGAGTTCGGATTTCAGAATTTTCGGGAAACGCTCCGGAGCGTGACGCAACTACCAATCGAGCGGACGTTGCCAGGCGTCTTTTAGCGTGTTGATCGATGCTGCAACCACCGCTTTGCCGGCGTGTTCGATCGTGAGCTGTCCATCGTCGGTCACAACGCCCAAGGCGGCGAAGGGGGCCGCATTGCCGAGCGCGGCTTCAAACAGGGCGACACATTCAGGAGCCACTTCACACAGGAAACGCGTGTTCGATTCGGCGAAGAGCCGAACGACTGTCTCGGCGGCGTCGGCCGCGGCCGGCAGGGCATCGAGCGAAATCTGAGCGCCCAGCCCACCGGCGAACGCCATCTCCGCGATCGCCACGGCCAGCCCACCTTCGCTCAAGTCGTGACATGCGCGAACGAGTTGTCGATCGATCGCCCGATGCATGGCGGAGAAGGTCGCCTTGGCTCGTTGCGGATCGACGCCCGGAGACTGGCCGCCCGTCAGGTTCTCGACCAGGGCCAAGTGCGAGCCGCCCATTTCGAGCTTCGTCTCTCCAACCAAATAGAGCCGGTTACCCGCCTGCTTCAGGTCCATGGTAACACACTTGGACACATCGTCGATCTGGCCCAGCGCGCTAATGAGCAGCGATGGTGGAATGGCGATCGATTGCCGTTGGCCAGAAGCGTCGGTAAAGGCGAATTCGTTGTTCAAACTATCCTTGCCGCTTACAAACGGCGTGCCGAAGGCAACCGCCAGATCGTGGCAAGCCAGCGCGGCGCGCACCAACGAACCGAGCGTTTCGCTCTTCTCGCAATCGCCCCAACAGAAATTATCGAGAATGGCGATCCGTGCGGGATCCGCACCAACGGCCACACAATTGCGCAGCGCCTCGTCGATCGCACTGGCCGCCATGTCGTAAGTATCGAAATCGCCATAGTGCGGGTTCATGCCACAAGCGATGACCGCGCCGCGCCGCGAATCGAGCAGCGGCCGGATCACCGCGGCATCGCTCGGACCGTCGTTGGCGACGCCGACCAGCGGCTTGATGACGCTGCCGCCTTGCACTTCGTGATCGTACTGCCGAATCACCCAATGCTTGCTGGCGACATTGAGCGAACCAAGAATTTTGACAAGCGTCGGCGTATGATCTTCGGCCGTAGGGAGCGGCATTTCTTGCGGCGGCGCCGGCTGATACACGGCTTGTCGAATAACCGGAGGACGGCCATCGTGCAGGAACTCCATCGACAAGTCGCCGACGATCGTCTCGTGATACTTCAACTGCAATCGGCCGGTGGAAACGAATTTGCCGAGGATCGTCGCTTCGACACCTTCCGACTCGCAAAGCGCCGAAAGCTCTTGCCACTTTTCTTCGGGCACGGAAAGGACCATGCGTTCCTGTGCTTCGGAAATCCAGATTTCGGTATAAGATAGGCCATCGTATTTGAGCGGCGCACGATCGAGCCACACTTCGGCGCCGATTCTTTCTCCCATCTCGCCCACGGCGCTGCTGAAGCCGCCGGCCCCGCAGTCGGTAATGGCGCTATAGAGTGCGCGGTCGCGGGCTTCGAGAACGACGTCGAGCACCATTTTTTCAGTAATGGCATTGCCGATCTGTACGGCGCCGCCGGAGAGATGCTCACTCTCTTCGGTCAATTCAACGCTGCTAAACGTTGCACCGTGAATCCCGTCGCGCCCTGTTCTGCCGCCAACCGCCACGATAAAGTCGCCAGCCTGGGCGTCGCCGAAGGATTTGTCGTGCGGAATGACGCCCAGATTGCCGCAGTATACAAGCGGATTGCCCAAGTAGCGCTCGTCGAAATAAACCGCGCCGTTCACGGTTGGTATGCCCATGCGGTTGCCGTAATCGCGAACGCCCGAAACGACTCCCTTCATGACTCGACGCGGGTGCAGCACGCCGGCTGGCAGCGAGTCGGCCGGCGTGCTCGGCGGCGCGAAACAAAAAACGTCGGTATTGCAAATCGGTTTCGCGCCCAGCCCAGTTCCCATCGGATCGCGGATGACGCCGCCGATACCCGTATTCGCTCCGCCGTACGGCTCCAAGGCCGAGGGGTGATTGTGCGTTTCGACCTTGAAGGCCAGATTCATATCGCCGTCGAAGCGCACGATGCCCGCGTTGTCTTGAAACACGCTGACACACCAATCGTCGTCGCCAAGTTGTCGGCGAATTTCCACCGTAGCGGCGAAGATCGTTTCCTTGAGCATGTTCTCGAACTGGCGCTCGGTGCGTTCATCGCGATAGGCGATACGGCCAGCGAGCGTCTTATGACTACAATGTTCGCTCCACGTTTGGGCCAAGGTCTCGAGTTCGATATCGGTCGGCTCGCGCTCCAGCGTGCGGAAATGTTCTTGGATCTGCCGCATTTCGGCCGGTTG
>JAGQOS010000576.1 GCA_020427265.1 Planctomycetales bacterium | reverse complement strand
CCCTGACGGTTGGTTGCTGGTGGGCTATCGGCTTCCTGTTCGCCGGCGGATCTGCTTGCTCGGCGGGCCCACCAGGGCGACGACCGACGGGGGAAGCCGTTGCCCGCCCGGATCGCCGCAGCGCTTTCGTCGACACGGTTTGTCCTTCGCCGCCAAACTGCATGATGAGAACTCCGACGAACACGACGGCCAAGACCGCGATTAGCGCCAACTTTGCCGGCGTTGCCCCGGTGCGCTGAGCGAGCGACTTCTCAGCCATTTTGCCCTCCCAGAGTCTTGGACTCGCGCGGCCGCATCCCGTAAAACAATTCCAGGACCAAGTCGCACGAGCGGCGGTCGGTATGATCGGCCGGCCGAATCAGCGCACTCTTGGTTGAGGAAATGCGAGGCAATGCCGCCACCTTGTCCAAGAACTGACAAATGCTGGTGTATGAGCCGGTACAATTCAATCCCACCTCGAGACACGAGTGCGTTGCCGACTCGGTCGCGTTTCCGCGCCGGTATTCGGTAATCTGCAAGTTTTCAACGGCCGCGATTTCGGCAACACGTGCAAGAAAGTCCGCCTCTTCTGCAAATTCGGGAACGCGTTGGTGAATCTCGTTCGTGTGTTCGCGCAGTTCGGCCAGCTCAGACGTCAGCGACGCATGTTGTCGACGAATATTGTCGGCCGTCCGCGACAGGCGGGCAAGCCGGCTTATCTTCGCCTCGTGCTCCTGCTGGCTTCGCGCCAACGGCCGATAGACGACCAGGAAAATCGACAGCGCACATACCGCGCAGAGCCCCACTCCGCCGGCGTGCGCCGCAAGCTTCAAAGGGTTCGATCGATCGCTTAGCATATTTGGCATTTCCGTATCCGATTCTCGTTCTACAGATCGCATCGCAACTCGAACGATCGAGCATCTTGTGGCCCGCGCGAGGTTCGGCCGGAAGCTCCGAGCTCCACATTCGAGAACACTTGCGTATCGCGCAGAGCGGCCACAAATCGAGCCACGGCAAGATGGTTCTCGCCCATTCCCTTGAGCGCCACCGAACAGGGCGTCGTCGTTCCCTCAGACGCGATTTCGATCTCCTCGTTGCGCAGATAATGCATCTCCTCGATATAGACGGCTTGCCGATTGGCGCTCGCCGCCCGGCTTACGAGCCCTACGAGAGTCAGGATTGGCTTCTCCTCGAGCAGCGCCAGGGCCAGATTCTCACGCTCGCGCAGCGCGGCGATTTCTGAGCGAAGCGAGGTGGCTTCGTCTTGCAGCTGCAAGAGAGGCTGACATTCAAGTTCCAAGGCAATGCGTCTCGACGCCAGATCGCGCGACACGGTCCATGTGTTGGCGCACATCGTCAACCCCACGATCAACACGGCTGCAATCGGTGGAATCCACTGCCGCGCCACGCCGGTGAGCGTCGTGCGCCGGCGAATTCGATCGCTGCGCAGATCTAGGTAGTTCATGCCGCGGCCTCCCACGCCAAGGCCGAAAGAGTCATCGCGGGCGCCAACAGGCTCACGGTCGACGGCGGAAGTTCGTGTGCCGGCGCTACAAACGGCACACGAAAGCATCGGGTCGGTACGCCCGTCACACGATTCACCCACGACTCGATTCCGGCAAACGTAGCACCCGCTCCGGTGAGAACGATCTCGTGAGGCGACAGATTTCTGCGGTGCGTAAAGAGATAGTTGATCGACTGGTGCAACTCACTGGCCATATCTTGGAGCGGCTCCGTCACGGCCTCGAGAATGAGTCGCTGAATGTCGCTCGGCGTGTCTTGCTCGATCCCGTGCTTCGTCAACGCCTGACCAGCGTCGTCCTGCGAGATACCGATTCGACGCGCAATGGAGTCAAGCAATCGAGCTGCTCCACTATCGGGAAGTACGCGCACGTAAAGCGGCTTGCCATGGAGCACGGCGCACAAGGTCGTTTGCGAGAACCCCCAATCCAGCACAACGAGCGGCGCCGTGCTGGCATCGGGCAACAAGCGGGTGGCGCGCGCCAAGGTTAAAGGCAAGCCATCTAAGATGCGGCACTCAAGCCCCAATTGCGACTGATCTTCGCAGACGCGATCCGACCAGGCCGTTGGCAACGTCAGCACGTGGACGTTGTCGTCGCTGGCGGAACTCTTCTCGTCCGGCTCGTGCGTTTCCCAGTACCCGAACTCCGATGGGCATGTCAACGCCGATGCCAACTGACGGCCGATCTCTCGATCGGCTTGCCCGACATCGACGCGCATGCCGAAGATCCCGCAGCGCGACATACTCAACACACAAGCCGTCGTTCGACCACGAAAGGCGCCGACCGATGCGAGGGCCGCTTCAATTTCGCCGACCGACGAATGCACCGGACCGTGAGGGTCGCTACTCCAGGCCTCGCGCCGCTTGACGACTTGCGCCGCGACAAGCTGAAATTGCCCATTTCGGCGCGCAAGTTGAGCGACCTTTACCGCCTGAGCGCCAAAGTCGATGCCGATCCATCCCAAGTTCCGGGTGCCCAACATAGCGTCGTTTCGTTAACCTCCGGCGAAAGTAGCTAGGTCGAACATAGGCAACATCACGGCCAGGACCACGATGGCCACGAACAGTCCCATCACGACCGTGATTGCCGGTTCCAGTACCGAGACGATCTCTCGCAGCCTCGTCTCACCTTCCTCTTCATAGTGTTCGCCAATCATTTGTGTCACCGTGCCCAAGTTGCCGGTCTGCTCGGCGGTCGCGACCATCTCCGCGGCGGAATCGGGTAGGCAATCGGCTTCGAGCAAGGCGCGCGCTAACCCGCGTCCGTTGACAACGTCGTTTTCCAATCGCGCGAATAG
>JAGQOS010000575.1 GCA_020427265.1 Planctomycetales bacterium | reverse complement strand
CCTTCTCGCAGATTTCCTGCGCCTTCTGGGCGCCGATGCCGTGAATGTATTGAAGCGCGATGACGACGCGCTTGTTCGTCGGAATATTGACGCCCGCTATACGAGCCATTTCATCTCTCCATGTGGGAAGCGCGAGCGATTTCAGCAAGCGCTTCGGTTGTTGTCCCCGCGTCCGGTGGAGGCCGGCCCATGCGGAAGGTTGATTCCGAAACGCAAAAGCCCGCGTCCCCGAGAAGGGGCCGGGCGAGCAACGCTTCGGATGGCGGGTGTTTACGGGGGATGGTGGATGGGGTCAAGAAAAAAGGTATAGAAAAACGCCTAGAATCGTCGCTCGTACTCTGCGGCCAACCGGATCAGCGCCGCGCCGTATTCTCGTTCCGTCGCTCCTTTGTCGACCCACGAAAATAAGAATGGATCGTCGTTTGTGGCGCTGTATCGAAGAATGATTGCCTCGTCATATGATGGAACTACTTCGTGCCTCAGTCTGGCTTCGACAATCGCTGCCTCTTGGCTTGGATGTGCATGCTTGCGCCCATCGGTCTTGTAAGCGCGTTCGCCCTCGTATCCGACGGTATAGGCCGCGTGGTTGATAGCAAGAATTGCGACGCTAATCGGATTTCCCCTAGCGCGTCCGTCCCGGCCTGTGACGAAATACTCAGCCTGTTTCTGGAGCCCGGCAATGCGGTCATTGACTTGCTTGACCATTGCCTTGTTCAAAATCTTGACCTCGATACCGATGTCGAGCGTCGCAACTGGCCCGCGCCGAACTTTGTAACCGGGCACTTCCAGAACGCTCTGGCCGTGAATGAATTCGCCCAACGTTCCATCGCCTCGACGTGCGCTGATGCCCGCCCTAACGTTGGCCAGTGATATGCCACGGCACACTTTGTCGACATCGGACACAAATTTCGTGGATCGACCTATCGCGTAAAGGTCTTCGTAAAGCTCGGTGGCAAGTTGGTCGCCTTGATTGTTAGACCGATGCCGATAAATCTTGCCTCGAAATAGCGCCTCGAAAGCATCGAGCATTCTCCGGCTCATTCAAATGACTTTCCTTTGAAAACACGAGCTAGCGTAGCGCCGGACAGCCTTTCGCGCTTCGCTTCGGATTCGATGCGATGAGCGGCTGCATCTAGATACTCGGATTCTATTTCGACCGAAACCGAGTTCCGACCTGCGCGAATCGCGGCAATTGCGGTTGAGCCGGAGCCGCAAAATGGGTCCAAAACAGTGTCGCCGGCAAAGCTAAATAACCGAATTAGCCGCTCCGCTAACTCTGGTGGATACGGGGCCGGATGGCCGTTTCGTAAACTCGCGCCCTTTATATCGGACCAAATCGGGCGCATCCACGCGTCAACATCCTCTCGTTGAAGCATCGAGAGCGCCTTCTGAAGCATCGGCGTCGTGCGATAGCCGCCGGGTTTGCGTAGCAAGAGAATGTGCTCGTGATCGTTCTTGATGATGGCACCAGGCTGATAGGGCTTGCCATAGTAGCCGCTCGATCCGCCGCCTGCTTCGTTGGTACGATTGCCTATCTTGAACCAAAGAATTGGAGTCAGATTATCCAGGCCAACTCGTCTGCTGCGCACCTGAATACTGGAAGGCAAGGGCAATACGCGATGACGTCCGTCCACCTTCCTTGGGATCAAAACGTCGCCGATTACACAGCAGACTCGGCCACCTGGCACAAGCACCCGTTCGCATTCGCGCCAAACTTCATCGAGCTGATTCAGAAATTCGTCGTAATCTTGAATTCGACCGAGCTGCTTCCCGCCTGCGTCGGTCGCGTAAGGTTTCAGATTGAAGTACGGCGGCGATGTAACGACTAGATGGACAGAGTTGTCACGAACGAATCGCAGATCGCGGGCATCGCCAGAGGTTAGATAATGGCGCGTCTCATTGTATGGGGCAGGCCATTGCCGCGAGCGCCAAACAGCATTTGCAGCCAGCAGCACCTCCGGCGCTCCAGGCGCGTTGTCGGTCGTCGGCAATTCCGGCACCAAGGCTAGATTTGCCAACCTTGACGCGACAAATGTCGGCTGAACGACTTTACGTGTGCGTGAACGGACCGCCATCGGCTCCCCTCCCGGTTCCGACAAGCTTACCCGAGTCTCGGCTTTACGAAAAGAACAAAACGTGAATACATGGCCAAAACACAGGTTTCCGCCGACCCTACCCCGCCAGCGCCCTGTTGATCGCCTTGGTCACCTCGTCGATCGGCGCCATGCCGTCGACCGTCTTCAGCTCGCCGATGCCAGCGTAATAGGCCGAGACCGGGGCCGTCTGCTCGCGGTAGGCGTCGAGGCGGATCTTGAAGCTTTCCGGATTGTCGTCGGCGCGCACCGTGCCGCCGGCCGCGACCGTCTCGCGGGCGCGGTTCTCGATGCGGGCCATCAGCGCCTTTTCGTCGACTTTCAGTTCGACGACGGCGTCGAGCTTCATCTTCTCGTCGGCCAGCAGTTTCGTCAGGGCTTCAGCCTGCGCCACCGTGCGCGGAAAGCCGTCGAGAATGAAACCCTTGGCGGCGTCGGCCTCCTTGATGCGGTCCTTGATGATGCCTATCACGATCTCGTCCGAGACGAGGCCGCCCGATTCCATCACCGCCTTGGCCTTGAGGCCCACGGCCGTGCCCGCCTTGACGGCCGCGCGCAGCATGTCGCCCGTGGACAGCTGGGGAATGCCGAACTTCTCGACCAGACGCGTCGCCTGCGTGCCCTTGCCAGCGCCGGGCGGTCCCAGAAGTATCAGCTTCATTTTTTCCTCCCACGCAGCTTGGCCTTGCGGACCAGCCCTTCATATTGATGCT
>JAGQOS010000574.1 GCA_020427265.1 Planctomycetales bacterium | reverse complement strand
GGTGGGCCTGGCGGTTCAAAACTACCTGGTCGCCTTCAACGTACTGCCACCGGGCGGCATTACCGAGGGGCCATGCTGTAGTACGAGGAGCGGCACGAGTTGGGCAATTTCGATCTTGCCGTACGTCGAGCAGCAGGCGCTTTACGATCTCTACGACATGGAGGCCTACAACGAAGACCCGGTGAATCAACCCGTGCGCGAGGCCGCGCTCAAAGTTTATGTCTGCCCGACCGATCTTGGAACCGATGAGTTGGAAGTACCCGGTAGTGGGCCGGCGACCGGGGCAAAGATCAAGTATCGACGCGGTTCGTATCGCGCCAACACAGGACGCTCGACCGACAATAGCTGGTGGGGGGCGCAAAGTTCCGGCGAAACATTCGACAACTTTCCACTTCCTGGCAACTGGCGAGGTCCGATGTACACGCTCGGCGCGCTCAACTACACGTTTGTGCGACCGGGCGACATTCGCGATGGCATGAGCAACACATTGCTGGTTGGCGAAATGGCGTCGTCGACCACACCGAATCGACGCACGTATTGGGCGTATTCTTATGCCGCGTACAATAAGTCGTATGTAACCACTCAGGCGCGAACCCTGTTGGCCGACTATGAACGCTGCCTGGCGATTGGCGGTCCGGGCGGCGCCAGCCCTTGCAAGGGCGGCTGGGGGAGTTTTCATCCGGGCGGCTTGCAGTTTGTCATGTGCGACGGTTCGGTGCATTTCCTTCCCGATACCATCGACATGATTCTCTTCGCCGACCTGGGCACAATTGCTGGTGGCGAAGTCGTGACGCTTCCCTGACGACCAGGCAGGAGAAATATCGTGATGCGTTCTTCGTGGCGATTGATTGCCGTAGTGTTCGTCCTTGCATCGGGCCAGGCGCTGGCCGCCGAGACGCGCGTCGAGCGTGCGCAAGAGATTCGCTACACGAGCGCGGCCGATGGTTCGCGGCAACCGGCCATGTACCATGCGCCGCGCGGTTCATTGCCTGTACCGCTACTCGTTGGCCTGCACACCTGGAGCGGCGACTACAAACAGCAAAGTCTTCGGCCCATCGAACTCTGGTGCATCGAAAACGGCTGGGCCTACATTCACCCGAATTTCCGGGGACCGAATGTCCGCCCCGAGGCGACGGGCTCGGAACTCGCCGTGGCCGACATTGTCAGCGCGGTCGAATATGCCAAGGCTGAAACCAAAATCGATGAGAAGGCCGTTTACCTGGTAGGCGCCTCGGGCGGCGGCTACGCGGCGCTGCTGATGGCCGGCCGACATCCCGAAATTTGGGCCGGCGTGTCGGCCTGGGTGCCAATTTCGGATCTACGGACCTGGTATTCCGAATGCAAACAGGCCAACCGAAAATACTACCGGAACATTGCCGCGTCGTGTGGCGGCGCGCCGGGTGAAAGTGCGGAAGTCGACCGGCAGTACCAGTTGCGTTCGCCGCTTACGTATCTCGACAACGCGCGCGGCGTTGAATTGCACATTCAAGCCGGGATCCACGACGGGCACACAGGCAGCGTTCCGGTTAGCCACTCGCTGCGGGCATTTAACGCGGTGGCCGCCGCGGAAGATCGCATTGCCGCGTCCGATATTGCAACCTTCGTTGAAAAACAGGCCGTGCCCGCGCACTTGCAGCAACAGCTTGTCGATCCGACATTCGGCGAGAAACGGCCGCTGTTTCGCCGTCGCTCAGGAAACGCAACCATTACCATCTTCGAAGGCGGACACGAACAGGTCGATTCGGCGGTCGTCGCCTGGCTCGAAGGCCGACAATCCGGCCAGTAGTTCTTCCGCGATGTAATGCCGGACCGCATGGCTGATCGCCGAGAATCCGCCAAAAATAGTTGCTTTCCAGATCGATTTCCGTACCATGGCGGTAATCCGACCCCCGCTCCAAAGCGAGAGAAGAGGTGCGACCACTCACGTGCAGTCGCGCAGCAGGCGCAAGGGTTTTCGGAAACCTAACTCGACTGGCGGCTTGAGTGCGCGACGATTGTCTCTCTCGGTCTCCAGCGTTGATTCGCAACCTGGGAGGATGTGGGAATGAAGCGCCATCGGTTTGGTCGTCGCTTTCGGTTTGGATTTCTTGCCGGTCAGGCGAACGGGCGTCCGGCGCGTCGCAATCGCGTAAGAACGCATGCGGCCAGCGCGATCACGCCGCGCATCGAGTCGCTCGAACAGCGCATCGTGCTCACCAGCAACTGGGTCGCCCAAGGTCCCGGCCCGGCTACCGACGGGCAGGTGGAAGGCGTGGGGCCTGCGCCGGCCGATCAGGTGGTGGGCGCCATCCATACGGTCGTCGCTCATCCGACCGATGCCGATACACTTTGGATCGGCGCGACCAACGGCGGCATCTGGCGCACCGACGACGCGACCGCATCAAGCCCCACGTGGTATCCTCAGACCGACAATCTCACGTCGCTTTCGATCGGCGCGTTGGAACTCGATCCGCTCGACGGCACACACGATACGCTCGCCGCCGGCATCGGCCGCTACAGTTCGTTCGGCAGCGTCGGAGACACGCGCACCGGCATCATCACGACGACCGATGGCGGGACTACTTGGAGCGATCCGGGTAGCGGCGGATCGTTGGCCGGAATTGGTCCAAATATTTCGGGCATCGCGCCGCGCGGTTCGACGATCGTTACGAGTGTGAATACGTCGACGGCGTTTACTTGCAGCGACGTGGGTATTCATCGCAGTACCGACGCTGGCGCAACCTTCAGCAAGATCAGTGGCCTGGGTGTGGGAATTCCCAGCGGCGTGGCGTTCGACTTGGCCAGTGATTCGGCCAGCAGCAGCACGCTTTA
>JAGQOS010000573.1 GCA_020427265.1 Planctomycetales bacterium | reverse complement strand
GGCGCTGGCGCGTCGCGACGACATCGACGCCGTGCTCGTGCTTTCGAGCGATTGGTTCGGTCATCTGCCGATCCTGGCTTGCTGCGATGCCGGCAAGGCGATTTACTGCGCCGACGCAATTCGACTGGATCTGCAACAGGCGCAGCGAATCAAACGCCGCGTCGAGGAAGCGGGGATTGCGTTCGTGCCGGAACTCCCCAACCGGCTTTGTCCCGCAACGTTGCGATTAAAGGAATTGATCGCCACGCATCTGGGGCAACCGAATCTACTGTTTTGCCATCGTCGGCAGTCGGTGGCGGCGGCGGAAACGGGCGCTTCGGTTTGGGGACAGCGCGACCTGTTCGAAATGGTCGACTGGTGCCAGTACGTCGTAGACCAGCCCACAACAAGTGTGTTGGGCATCGCGCATCAGACGGCGGAAAACTCGCACACACACGACTACGTGATGATGAGCCTGCGTTTCGATGTGGCGGCTGCCCAACGACCGCCCGTCGTGGCGCAGATCAGTTGCGGGCGATATGTTCCAGCCAATTGGAAAGAGGCCATCACGTTTCGTCCGCCGGCGGAACTTCAGGTATCGTGCGAACGCGGATTGGCGTTTATCGATCTGCCGACAACACTCATTTGGTTCGACGACGCGGGACGGCACATGGAATCGCTCGAAAGCGATCGGCCGGTGGGCGAACAAATGCTGTTAAGCTTCTACCGCGCGGCCACCAGCCTGGTGCGCGATATGTCGGGGCTCGAAGACGCCTACCGCGCGCTGCGCATTGTGACCCGCGCTAAGAAAAGCTACGAGCAAGGAAATCGCGTTTCGATTGCCGACTAAGGCGAGTCGGATCGTGCGGCTCTACAGTTTCAGCAGCGAAATCGATACGTTCATCAAGCGATCCTGCAGCACGATCGCGTCCGGATCGTCGAGTTCGAAGGTCACGCTGCCAAACTCCAGACCGCGAGCATAAGCGATCTGATACCCGGTTCCCACGATGACCGACGGCACGGTAATTTGCTGAAAGGCCCACACGGTTTTCGCCAGCGACGACTTGATCCCGCCACAAATGATATTCGTCATTTCTCCGGCGCCGTCGACCACCTGCGAGTTGAGTTCGTCGAACTTCTCGCCCAATAGTCCGCCAACCGCACGTAAGGCGAAACGCTCCGACATATTCACGGTAATGAAGCCCGACACTTTGCCATGCACGCCGATCAGACCGGTTACCACGCCAACATCGGAACTAGGAACTCGCGAGAGCGCCACGCAGCGAGCCGACAGATCGCACATCATCAGGCCATTGTTGACCGCGTCGAGCATGGCCGTGGCCAGGTCGTTGTTGACTCCGACGGGATTCGAGATCGACTCGGCTGTCGCGGTCATAGCTTGCTCGCTTCGCTCGGGGAACTTTAGTATCAAGGGAGGATGGAAGATCGCGCGCTGTGGAGCGCCGGAGTTAGCCGGCGAGCAGGTCGATCTATTCCCTTATCGGTCGCGTGCTTTGGGCAAGCGAGAAAAGCATGGCGGTCGCTCCCGATTTCGACGAGAAAAACAGATCGCGGCGCAGCAGAAACGCCATCTCGCGTTCGACTCGCGTAACCATGTCAGCCGGTCCTCGGAACCGGCCTTAGCCGCTACAACGCTCGGGCGCCCTACATTCGGCAAAATCAGTTCGAGCGAGGCGGCCGACGACCACCGCCGTCGAGATTGTAGCGCCGAATCTTGCGATCGAGCGTCGAGCGTTCAATGCCCAGAATGCCCGCGGCCTGACTCTTGTTCCACCCTGTCGATTCGAGCATCGCTTCGATGTGGTCGCGTTCGACGTCAGCCAAAGATCGCTGTTCATTGCGAAGCGACGGTGTCGCATTGACCTCGCCTGTATCGCCGTCGGTCATGAGCCGCGACAGGGCGAGATCGTCGACGTCGATATACTCATCGCGGGCCAAGACGACGGCGCGTTCGACCACGTTCTTCATTTCGCGCACATTTCCCGGCCAACGGTATCGCACCATCTCTTCCAACGCCCGCGCGGTAAACCCTTGCACCTTGCGGCCGGTTTCGGCGTTGTAGCGGCGTAAGAAATAGTGAGCTAGTTCCGGGATATCGTCGGGGCGCTTGCGCAGCGGCGGCACGTGGATCTCGAGCACACGCAAACGGAAATAGAGGTCGCGACGAAAGCGGCCTTCAGCCACTTCTTGCTCCAAATCGCGATTGGTTGCCGCGATCACGCGGACATCGGCCGTGATCGGATCGCTCCCGCCGACGCGTTCAAACGAATGTCCCTCGAGGACGCGCAGGAATTTGGCCTGAATCGTGGGGCTCATTTCGCCGATTTCGTCGAGCATGAGCGTTCCCTGGTGAGCGGCCTCGAATTTGCCGACCTTCCGTTCCGTAGCACCGGTAAACGCGCCCTTCTCGTGGCCGAACAATTCGCTCTCCAGCAGGCTTTCGGCCAACGCAGCACAATTGAGGCACACGAATTTTTCCTTGCTGCGCGGACTCGAAAAATGAACCGCGCGGGCCACCAGTTCCTTGCCCGTACCGCTTTCTCCCCGAATCAACACGGTTGCGCGGCTGGGCGCGGCGCGGGCAATTTCGCGCGTGATGTCGAGCATCATGCGGCTCGACCCCACAATTTCGCTTTGCACACCCAAACGCTCGCGCAACTGCAGATTCTCATCGCGAATCTGGTTTAAGTTCTCGGCCAACTCCTGACGCA
Source organism: Planctomycetales bacterium (assembly GCA_020427265.1). Taxonomy (GTDB): domain Bacteria; phylum Planctomycetota; class Planctomycetia; order Pirellulales; family JAGQOS01; genus JAGQOS01. The sequence goes on along the minus strand of JAGQOS010000573.1, from coordinate 101 downwards.
CGCCGAGATTGTCGAGCGCCACGGCCACCGTATCGGCCACGGCCAAAGAAAATTCCAGATCGTCGGGGTCGGTAAGTCGATCAGGATCGGTCGAATAGAGA
>JAGQOS010000572.1 GCA_020427265.1 Planctomycetales bacterium | reverse complement strand
TTTCCGAGCAAGCGCCGCAGCGGCCTTCCGAGGAGACGCCCGAGGCTCCGATCGAACCATCACAAATAGTGCGCACCGCGCTGTGTGTAGAACCGCGCGGTGGGCGGCTACATGTCTTCATGCCGCCGTGCGACCGGCTGGAAGATTATCTTGACTTGGTCGCAGCCATTGAAAAGACTGCCAGCGATTTGGATTTGCCGGTCGTGCTCGAGGGATACTTGCCGCCGACCGACGATCGGCTCGAACAGATCAAAGTGACACCCGATCCCGGCGTGATCGAGGTCAACGTTCATCCGGCCGAAAACTGGGAGCAACTTAAACACACGACAACCACGCTTTACGAGGATGCGCGTCAATCGCGATTAGGAACGGAAAAATTCGATCTCGATGGCAAACACACAGGAACGGGTGGCGGCAACCACATTGTTCTAGGCGGACGAACGCCGGCGGATAGTCCGTTCCTGCGACGCCCCGACTTATTAAAAAGCCTGATCGGATATTGGCAGAATCACCCCTCGCTTTCGTATCTCTTCAGCGGGCGTTTTATTGGTCCGACAAGTCAGGCGCCGCGTGTCGACGAGGGTCGCCGCGACGCGCTCTACGAGCTCGAGTTGGCGCGGTCGCTCGTTCCTCCGCCGGGCGAATATTGTCCACCCTGGTTAGTCGATCGAATTTTTCGTAACTTGCTGATCGATCTTACCGGCAACACCCATCGCGCGGAGTTTTGTATCGACAAGCTCTACTCGCCCGACGGCGCGACGGGGCGGCTGGGGCTGGTCGAATTTCGCGGCTTTGAGATGCCGCCGCATGCCCGCATGAGCTTGACCCAGCAATTGCTCGTGCGATCGTTGATCGCGCACTTCTGGGAGCACCCTTACACAGCGAAGTTGACCGACTGGGGCACTTCGCTGCACGATCGTTTTATGCTGCCGTATTTCGTTCGGCAGGACTTCGCCGATGTGGTCGCGGATTTGCAACGCGACGATTTGCCGGTCGCGCACGAATGGTTCGCTCCGCATTTCGAATTCCGCTTTCCCATCATCGGCGAGTTCGGCTGCCAGGATATCGAACTCGAGCTGCGCACAGCGATCGAACCTTGGTATGTGTTGGGCGAAGAACCCGCATCGGGTGGCACGGCGCGCTATGTCGACTCGTCGGTCGAGCGGTTGCAAGTCAAGGTCAATGGACTGACAGGAGATCGTCACGTAATCACCTGCAATGGCCGCCGTCTGCCGATTCGTTCGACTGGTGTTCCCGGCGAGTACGTTGCTGGTGTAAGATATCGGGCCTGGGCGCCGCCGAGTTGTTTGCATCCCACGATCCCGATCCATACACCGTTGGTATTTGACATTCTGGATACCTGGTCCATGCGTTCAGTTGGCGCTTGCACGTATCATGTGATGAATCCTTCGGGCCGCAACCCCGAAACGTTTCCCGTGAACGCATTCGAAGCAGAGTCACGACGGACGGCTCGATTCTTCCTGATGGGGCATACGCCCGGCGCCATCGAGATTCCTCCCCACGAACAGAATCCCTCCATTCCCTTAACGCTGGACCTGCGCCAAGCGCCGCCCTTGCGATGAACGCCGCGACCGCCGCCGAAGAACCCTTTCTGCGCGGCTATCAACCGACAGCCGGCATTTACGACGAAGCTGTCGGAGCAGACGGACAGCTACGGCCGCACTGGGCGGCTTTCATCGCGCATCTCGAGCAGATGGGGCGACCCGAGTTCGAGCGTCGCTGGGGTCGGGCCGAACGTCAGATTGCGATCGACGATCTTACCTTCAGCCCACACGATTCTGGCGAAACAGCACGCCCCTGGATACTCGACGCCATCCCACTCTTGATGGAAGAAGTGGAATGGCGCACGATCTCGGCCGGTCTCGAGCAGCGGGCGCGATTGTTCGAAATGATCCTCAGCGATCTGTTCGGCCCCCAAACGCTGCTGAAGGAACGCTTGCTTCCGCCCGATGTGCTGTATGGTCATCCCGGGTATCATCCGACCTATCTTGGGCTGCCGCCTGCCGGTGGGCGCTATCTGCAGTTCTATGCCGCGGATATCGTGCGCGCGCCCGACGGCCGATGGTGGGCGACCGGCGATCGCACGCGCGCGCCCTTCGGCCTGGGATACGTCCTCGAAAACCGTATCGTCGCTTCGCGAACTTTGCCGGTGGCGTTTCGCCAATGTCGCGTGCAGCGGCTCGCGCCGTTCTACGTGCAATTGCGCGAAACGTTGCGCGAACTCGCGCCTCGCTACAAGGATAATCCGCGGATTGTATTGTTGACCAAAGGCCCCACGAGCCAGTCGTATCCCGAAGATGCCTACCTGGCTCGCTACCTCGGCTACACGTTGGCCGAAGGCGGCGATTTAGCGGTGCGCGAAAATCGTGTCATGCTCAAAACGCTGTCCGGACTGTTCCCCGTCGAAGTATTGATGCGGCGATTGGACGACGATGATTGCGATCCCGTCGAGCTGGTCAGTTCCTCGGCCGTCGGCATTTCCGGTTTGTGCGAGGTCCTGCGCAGCGGAAATGTAGCGCTCGCCAATTCGCTTGGAGCGCGGTTGGTGGAATCGCCCATCTTTCGGCCCTTCTTGCCCGGTGTGTGTCGTCACCTGTTGGGCGAGGATTTGCAGACGCGATCGATCGCCACGTGGTGGGCTGGCCAAAAAGAGGCCTTGGACTATGTCCTCAAACGCTTCGACGAATTGTTGATTCTGCCGGCTTACCGCATGTCGAATGACATGCCGACCGATCCGAGCTTGCTAACGTCCAAAGAGCGCGATGCGCTGATCGCCCAGATACGAAGTCAG
>JAGQOS010000571.1 GCA_020427265.1 Planctomycetales bacterium | reverse complement strand
AGAGCCAGCGGTGGGAGTCGAACCCACAACCCCCGCATTACGAATGCGGTGCTCTGCCAATTGAAGCTACGCTGGCGGAAATGGTAAGTCTAAAATCAGGAATGGGTTATGAGAATAGCCCGACCTGCAAGCCGCCCGACGCATCGATCATGTTCCGACCGGCAACCGCAATGCTGGAAATCGAGAATCCTCATAAGTCCCGAAATATACACCAGTACCGGCGAACAGGCAACCGAGCCCGATGCAAAACAACAGCCTTAGAATAGGTCGACCAGGAAGAATGGGGCGTGGACGTCACTTCCTCGCCGCCAGCACCCGATTGCGAAGCTGGGCGGAAAGCTTGGACTTCAGGTCCTCGTACTTCTCGATCGCGGTTGTTTCTCCAGGGTCGGCCGTAATGTCCGTCAGCACCGAGTCGACGACCTTGTCGGTTTTCGCTTCCCACCATTGGGTATAGCGATAGCGCTCCGTCCTGATTGAATGGCCGACAACAGGGCCGTGCGGATACGACGAGTATGCTGATTCACGATGGGAAGCGGTTCCGTCGCTCAGTAGCGTCGCAAAACTCTTTCCTTGAACATGCTTGGGCAGATTCAATCCGCACAGTTCGCATAACGTCGGATAGAGATCGATTAACTCGACCAACGCCGTCGTCGTCTTGCCATGGGTAGCGGCGATGCCGGGGTGCCGAACGATCAACGGCACGCGGGTGTCGCATTCGAAGTTCGTATGTTTGCACCAGCTCGAATGGTCACCCAATTTCCAGCCATGATCGGCCCAAAGCACGACGATCGTATTTTTGGCAGCGCCGCTTCGTTCGAGTGCTTCGAGCAGCACGCCGATATTGCGATCGGTGTAGCTCACGCACGCGTGATAGCCATGCAGCAATCGCAGATTTAGCTCGTCGGAAAACTGAGTTGGGCTGCCTCCGGTGGGAATGTCGCTATACGCACGCAACTCGCCAGCATTGGCGTTGCGCGCATACTCGGGATACCCGGGAGGTACACCCAAATTCGGCGGAAGCCTGAATGATTCACGCTGGTACATGTCCCAGTACTTTTGCGGCGCCACGAACGGCAAGTGCGGTTTCGTGAAACCGACCGCCAGAAAGAATGGCTCACCCGCTTCCGTAAGTTTTTCGATCTGCTCGGCGCCAACGTGAGCACGATTGCCGTCGAAGTGAGTTTCATCGGAAGTCGTGGCGTTCTCCGTTGCCGGTCCGCGCCGGCGCCCGTTGCGATCGCGCACAAATTCGAGGCGCGCCGGTTCGGCGTACTCTTGGCCTTTGACAGTAAGCCACTGCGACCAATGTTCCGGGTCCACACCTGGGCCGGCGCTGCCATGATAAATCTTTCCCAGACCGACTGTCGTGTAGCCATGATTCGTAAAGTGTTGATTGAGCGTTACGATGTGCGCCCAGCGCCGCCGCCAATTCGTTACGTGATAGGTCCTCTCGCCTGTAAATTCGGGATACAACCCGGTCATCAGCGAAACCCGGCTCGCGCCGCAAACGGCCTGATTGCAGTAGGCTCGTTCGAACTGCATTCCAGTTTTTGCAAGCTGATCGATATGCGGCGTTCGCGCCGGCGCGCCGTAACAAGCTAACTCGGGTCTTAAATCGTCGACGGCGATGAACAACACGTTCGGCCGCGCGGCGGGCGTCGATTTATCGTCCGCTTGTGCGGCTGGAACAAGAAAGACGGAACCAATCAGTAGATTCGCCAAGCTGAATAGCACGATTTGTCGCATAGGATCGTCACTCGATGTTGTTAGATCTTCTCACGCGAACGCCGCTTACGATTCGTCGCCGCATCAGCTTCGCGCGATGGAAAGTCACTCTGAAAGGAAACGGCGGCACGACAGTTCGAATCGGGACTCTCAACCGCCAGGTCGCGCCGCAGCCTTTGTAACGCTTGGCCTGGGCCAGATCAAGAATTTTTGCGGCCAGGCGCAGAAGACCTGCAAAGCCAACGACGAAGGTGTCAGGTCCATGTTTTCGGCCAACGTTTGTCCGCGTGTCGCGACCGTTGCTCGCCGAAAAATGGACCCGACCCCGACTTTGCAGATTTCCTTCGGCCAGGCGTTATGCGCAAACTGAGTTTGAGCGAGTCGTCACGAGTGCTGGCGCTTCGCGCCAAGACGTTTCCGAAGACGTATCCGAGCAGTTTTAACGCACCCGGCAACGGAAGCGAATGACGCCGCCTTCGCCTTTGGCGAGCGGGTCAATGATGTCCCAACGCAGGGCGGCCGAACCACCTCGGTTGGGAAGCTCGTAGAAATCGGCCTCGACGCTGCACGACTGACTCTCCGCGATATATTCCAGTCGCGTCGAAAGGTTATCGAGCAATGTCACGTTACCGATTGTTTCGTTGCCTGTGTTGTCGAATCGCAACGTGAAGTCGATCACTTCACCCGGTTTGGCGACATCTGTCGAGGCGACCTTGACGACGCGAATCTCGGGTTTCGGGTCATGTTTGAATCGGTAGACGATCTCGGGACGCCAGTCGACGATCACCTGATCGGCCGGTTGCTCCTTGATCATGACTTGAACGGCGTCTTCCTTGGTCCAAACCAAGGCGGCATCGGTATAGATTGCGAGTCGTGGTTTCTCGGCCTGGTCGATGATGCCACGGCGTATGATCGCAAAATCTTCGTAGGGCAACAGTCCGTCGTGCACGCCGCCGAGTCGCTCGTTGCGAGCCACTTCGCCCCCTTGCTGGCGAAGCCGATACAGGTCGAACGCTTTGGTACCCACCTGACCAACCGGCTGCTGATTTTGCAGGCTCGTCGTGACCACGCCGAGTTCCTCTTGA
>JAGQOS010000570.1 GCA_020427265.1 Planctomycetales bacterium | reverse complement strand
CCTGGGCTTCGTTCCAGGCGAAGGCGACAGCTTGCTGTTCGAGCATCAAGGCTTCACGGCGCGACTCCATCGTCGCTTCGTCAATCGCCTCATCAAGCCGCGCGGCGGGTGTGTCGGGTTCCAACGAATAGGTAAACACGCCAAGCCGCTCAAAACGCTGCGTGCGCACGAAATCGACCAACTCTTCGAACTCGGCCTGCGTTTCGCCGGGAAATCCGGTAATGAGCGTGGTGCGCATGGCCAGATCAGGAATGCCGCCGCGCAACCGGTCGAGCAGTTCGAGCGTTGCACTCCGCGACACGCGACGCTGCATCCGCTTGAGCATGCGATCGTTGATATGCTGCAATGGCATATCAAGGTAAGGCAAAATCTTTTTGCTCTCCGCAATACGATCTATCAGCGGCTGGTCGATGTACATCGGGTACAGGTACATCAACCGAATCCAGTCGATCCCATCGACCTGTTCCAATTCGCCTAGCAATTGGGTCAGCCGCGGCTCGCCGTACAGGTCCATGCCGTAATAGGTGGTATCCTGCGCCACGATGATCAACTCGCGCACGCCGTCGGCCGCCAACTCGCGGGCTTCGGCCAACACGTCTTCCATCGGCTTCGTGGCGTGCTTGCCGCGCATCTTGGGAATGGCGCAGAACGTGCACAAGCGGTCGCAACCTTCCGAAATCTTGAGATAGGCGTAATGCCGCGGCGTGATGCGCAAACGATCCCGGTCGGGCAACGCCCGGATCGGAGCGGGGCGAAACACGAGCCGCTGCTCTTCGAGCCCGCCGATCAGGCGGTCGGCCACTTTCGTCACCTCTTCACGACCAAACACGCCGACCAGATGATCGATGGCCGGGTAGCGCTCTAGCAGGTCGGCTTGCTGCCGCTCGGCCAAACAGCCGGAAACGATCACACCGCGCAAATCGCCGGTTTCCTTGAGCCGCAACATCTCCTCGATCGCCCCGTACGACTCCTCGCGCGCTTGCTCGATGAAGCCGCAAGTATTCACGATCGCGAAATCGGCCCCCTGCGGATCGGCCACGAGCTGGTACCCGTCGAGCTGCAGCATGCCGAGCATGCGTTCGCTGTCGACAAGATTCTTGGGACAACCCAAGCTCGTAAACGAATAACGCCCCTTGATCTCGGTGGCTTTCGGCTTTTCGGGCGACGCGCTGGCCAACGGGCGGCTCTCCGTGCTTGCTGAGGGGAAACTGGCGGAACGGTTCATCGTATCGCATCGCCTCGCCGCTGACGAGGCCCGATTCCGAGCGAACTGACACCGTCAGCGGCCGCGATTGATCGGGACCGGCACGCTGGGCGGCTCGCCACCCGCCAACCCCTCGACTTGCGTCGCGGGGCATAGCAATCGACGAAAGCAGGCCAGCAGATCCGCCACGCGATACGGTTTCGCCAGACACTCGTCGACACCCGCTTCCCGGGCCAGGTCGCGCGTGTCCGACCGCAAGAAGTCAAACAAGGCAACCATTGGGGCGGCACGCAAATGGCCACGAAAACGCCGCAGTTCGTTCCGCTCATCGCCCTCAAGACCAATGCCATCGAAACAGCCGGCCGTCGCACCGGAAACTCCGGCCGCGCGCTGTGGGTGAATCCAGATCGATCGCCACGAGGCGCCCGCGAACACATCGGCTAACGTATCGTACGTTTCGAAGTGGCGGGTATGGATCGCTATCAAGGCGCCTTCGATATCCGGCGTTTCGCCCCGCGCCCAAACCAATTGATCGGCCTGCGTGGCGGCTGGCGGCAAACCCCATTCGGGACACTCGCCGCGCTCCCATTGATCGAAGCAATCCGACATCCGCGGCACGAACTGATGCCAGAACAAGCGCGACTCGGCCGGCCACGGATGCCCGCTGCGCGTTTCGCCTTCGCACCAGGAACCGAGCAATTGAACGAATCGCGCCAACGGCGCTGCGGCGCGAAGCGTTTCGACCTGCGTTTCGTCGATCTCGCCGGGCCGCGACTGGGCAATGACGATTATTTCCGGCGCTTCGCGCGCCGCGGCGACAAAGTCGACGGCCGCCTCCAGCGTTCGCTCGCGCCGCAACCGCGTGCGCGTGCGTAATAGAGCGGCCGCGTCGCGAAACTCGGCGCGGCGCGTCTCGCCTATCAGAAGCGTCGCAGGCCGTCGGGCGGGTGAATTCACGTGATTTCTTCTTCCTTGGCTCGGATCAAGTCATGAGCCGTTTGCGCGTCGGGCGCGGCGCGTAGTTGCGTGAGCAGTTCGGAATCGCTGATCAGGCGGCTGATGCGCGCTAGCGTGCGCAAATGTCCGCGGTCGGAAACGGAGCAGATCAAGAAAAAGATATCGGTCATCTGCCCGCCGCGCCCGCCAAACGGAATGCCGGTGGCCGTGATGCCCAGGGCCAGGAATGCCTCGCCGAGAATCGCCGGCAACGGACGCCGCGGATGCAACAGCGCAACGCCGTTGTCGAGCGCCGTGGGCTGCATGTCTTCGCGAGCGCGCACGGCGTCGGCCAGTTTGCGGGCGTCCCACAGCAACCCGGTTCCTTCGGCCAAATCGGCCATCGCCGTAATAACCTTGGCCCGCGTGCGGGCTTCGAGCGGCACGGCGACCGCTTCCACGGGCAACATCTCGACCACCGAGATGTCGTCTCCTTCGCCCGGCGGTGCGGTTTCCTGGAGCACGTCTTCCATCTGGGCGAGTTGGGCTTCGTCGGAAACACCCAACCGCTCCTCGATCCAATGATGAATCTCGGCGCGCGAGAACTTCCACGCGCCAGCGACCTTGCGACCGGGCAAATCGCCACGGTCGGCTAGTTTGGCAACCTGAGCGGCCG
>JAGQOS010000056.1 GCA_020427265.1 Planctomycetales bacterium | reverse complement strand
CGATGCCGAATTGCCGCGCACGGTGAGCCAACTGCGACAGGCGGCGGCGGCGGCGCGCGAAGGAACCTGGTCGATGCCGACCATCGACACGGCAGCCGGCATCCGGTCGCGCATGACGGCGATCGGTCCGGTGTGCGTTTTTGGGCCCAACAACTTTCCGCTGGCCTTCGGCAGTGTGTCCGGCGGCGACTTTGCAGCCGCCATCGCAGCCGGCAACCCTGTGATCGGCAAGGCGAATAGTTCGCATCCCGGCACAACCAGGCTGTTTGCTGAGATCGCCTTCGAATCGATTCAACAGACCGGCATGCCACCGGCTACGGTCCAATTGATCTACCGCACGTCGCATGCCGACGGTGAACGGCTTGTTGCTGATATGCGTTTGGGCGCGACCGGATATACGGGAAGTCGCGCCGCAGGTTTGCGGCTGAAGGCGGCGGCGGATGCCGCCGGCAAGCCTATTTATCTGGAGCTTTCGGCCATCAATCCGGTCGTGATCTTGCCTGGCGCGCTGCAGGAGCGGGGCGACACGCTGGCCGAGGAGTTTGCGGGAAGTTGCCTCATGGGCGCCGGCCAGTTCTGCACGAATCCAGGACTGGTCCTGCTACTGGCAAGCCCCGCCGCCGATGCATTCATCGAGTCGGTCGCCAATCGCTTTTCCCAAGGGCCGGTCGGCACGCTGCTATCGCAAAGTGTCGCGAAGACGCTAGAAAGCAACATCCAAACCATCCAGAAGGCAGGGGCGGAAGTGGTCGCCGGTGGGCATGTGGGAGGAGGCGCCGGGTTCAGTTTTGAAAACACGCTGTTGCGAGTCGATGGCGCGCGATTCCTAGAGAACCCCGCCGCCTTACAAACCGAGGCCTTTGGCAATGCATCGCTGTTGGTTGTCGCCGACAAGGTAGATCAAGCCGAAGCCATCCTGCGCCAGTTAGAAGGCAGCTTGACCGGGTGCATCTACTCGCACACGCAGGGCGAAGACGACGCGCTCTACGACCGGCTCGCGCCGGCATTGCGTCCGCGCGTTGGCCGGCTGCTGAACGACAAGATGCCAACGGGCGTTGCGGTCTCGCCGGCCATGCAGCATGGCGGTCCGTATCCAGCCACAGGCCATCCCGGTTTTACGGCCGTCGGCATTCCGGCCTCCCTGCGGCGTTTCGCCATGCTGGAATGCTACGACAATGTCCGCCCGCATCGCTTGCCACCGATCCTACAAGATAAGAATCCCGGCGGAGCGGCCTGGCGTGTCGTCGACGGCGTTTGGACACAGGCCGACATTGGCGTCTGAGCGCAGCAAGCCGTCGCGGCAGACTTCAAAAGCTTTTCGGGCCGGAATTACCGTCCTATAATAGGACGGCTGAAGCGAATACACGCTTGAGCGGGCGAAGTTGCGGGCACAAAGCAGCCGCTGGAATCACCTTAGCGCAGGCGACGATGACGAGCGTAAAGACAACAAAACGGCGGATTTTCTTGCTGGCGCGAGCGATCGTATTCGTTGTGCTCAGCTTCGCCGTATCGTTCGTCTGGTCGCAAGAAACGCGGAAAAACGCCGACGATTCCGCCAATCCGAAGTCTACGGACACGCCTCAAACCGCGCCTTCGACACTCTTGATTCGCTTGCCGCTCCCGATTCTCGGCAATGCCGATAATCAGATTAAAGCGACTTTGCGGCGGGCCGTTTCACGGCTATCGCATTCCGGCGGAAGACCGACACTCGTACTTGAGTTTTCGCCGGGGGCGGGAAAGCACCCTTTCGGCGAGGGAACCGAGTTTGAACGAGCATCTTCGCTGGCCACCTTTCTCACAAGCAGCGAAGTGGCCGAAGTGAAGACAATTGCCTTCATTCCCCGGACGATCAAGGGACATGCTGTTTTGGTCGCGATGGCTTGCGATGAGATCGTCATGAGCGAAGACGCCGAGATTGGCGAGGCGGGTAGCGACGAAGCCCAAGAGAAGAAGATTCGCCCACAGCTTGCTGGCGCCTATGCCGACATTGCGGAACGACGCCGCACGGTTCCGCCTTCGGTCGCTTTGAGCATGCTGGATCGATCCTTGGAATTGTTGCGCGTGGAAACCGATATCAGCGCCGAATTCATCTTGCGACGCGATCTAGACGAGCTACGTGCGCGGCGCGCCGTGGCGGCCGAAGAGGTGATTTCGCCGTCCGGTGAAATGGCGCGATTCACCGGCGCGCAGGCCCGAGAATTCGGTATGGCGAAGTACTGCGCTTCCGATCGCGTCGCGCTCGCTCGACAGTTGGGGATCATGCCGAATGATCTCCAGGAAGACCCTTCGCTCGGGGGCGACTGGGAGGCCATCCTGTATCGACTCTCGGGTCCGATCGATCATCGTGCCGCAGAGATTGCACGCACGACGATTGATGAGCAGATCCGCAATCGCGCGGCCAATTTAATTTTCATCGAAATCGATAGCGCCGGCGGACCACCCGACGCCTCGCTCTCGCTGGCGAATTACTTGGCGGGTTTCGATTCATCTCGATTGCGCACGGTCGCCTATGTGCCTTCGCGAGCCGAAGGTGTCGCAATGATTGTGGCGCTGGCGTGCGACCACGTAGCCGTACAGCCCCAGGCAACCTTCGGCGGCCGCGGTGCGGAGCCGATCGACAAGCGTCATGTGGAAGAAGTTCGGCAAGAGATACGCGATGTGCTCTCTGGCTTGAAGGGCAGGTCGTGGTCACTTCCGGTCGCCATGCTCGATACTAAGGGGCAGTTGTTTCACTACCAAAATCAAGCGAACGGAGAAGAAGGCGTTTTTTCACCGGCCGAAGTTCGCAAGTTTCGCGACGCGAATCAATGGATTCGTCGACAGGAAGTTTCGCCGAAGCTCCAGGTATTCCGCTACGAACACCTGGAAAACGGACAACAAGCGTTTTTTTCGTTGGCCGAGTGGGAAGCGCAGCCCGATTCCAAATTGTGGAGACAGCGCGAGGAAATTACTGCGCTGGGGATGAAGCTGCAGTTCGATGGTCGTCGCGCCGTAGAAATGGGACTCGCCAATACCGCGGTTCAAGACTTTGATGAGTTGAAGCAACTGTATGCGCTCTCGGAAGATCCGCAACGTGTGGAGCCTGGCTGGGTCGACGTGCTGGTGCGGGCTCTTGCCCGACCCGGCTTTGCAATTTTGTTGCTTGTGATTGCGATCATCGCCACTTATGCCGAGCTGCAAGCGCCGGGTGTCGGACTTGGGGGATTCATTGCCAGTGTATGTTTATTGCTCTTTTTCTGGAGCAAATTTCTTGATCAGACTGCGGGTTGGCTCGAAGTGATGCTGTTTCTGGGCGGGCTGACGTTTCTGCTGCTCGAAATATTCGTCGTGCCAGGATTCGGAATCTTTGGATTAGGCGGCGGGCTCATGCTCATTATCTCGCTGGTACTAGCGAGTCAGACTTATAACGGTTGGCCGCGCAGTGCGCGCGAGGCCGTGGAGTTGCGCGATGCATTGCTCGTTGTCGCGGCGGCCGGCGCCGGGAGTTTTGCGCTCGGCGCAGTAATGCATCGATATTTGCCGCATGCGCCCTTGTTTGGCCGCATGTATCTCAGCCCTCCCGCCGAGGAACAGCTCGCGCGCGAGCAGTTGACCGACTACGACCACCTGGTCGGCGCCCATGGTACAACGGCCACGCAACTCACGCCTTCGGGAAAGGCCCGCTTTGGTGCGGATATGATCGATGTGATTGCCGACGGAGAAGTGATACCGCACGGCGCCGAAATAGTTGTCGTGGAGGTCCGAGGAAATCGAGTGTTAGTTCAAACGGTGTCGTCATGAACGAACTCGATCCCTTGATGTGGGCGGCGCTCTTGATGCTCGCCGGCTGCCTGCTGGCGATTCTGGAAGTGTTCATCGTATCGGGAGGCGTGCTCGGCTTTCTCGCCGCCGCGTGCATTGTCGCATCGATCTCGCTTGCGTTCTATCATCGCGGCGCGATTACGGGCCTTTCATTCATGTTGATCGCCGTTGTCGCCATTCCTGTTACCCTGGGTGTGGCTCTCAAGTATTGGCCGCTCACGCCCATGGGCAGGCGTTTCCTGCTTGGCTTGCCTACGTCGGACGAGGTAACACCCGACGACAAGCGAACGCGCCTTAAGGATCTGATCGGCAAGACCGGCGTGGTTAAATCGCCGATGTTGCCGAGCGGCGCGGTACGCGTCGCCGGCCGCACCGTGGATGCGGTCAGCGAAGGAATGGCGCTCGATCCTGGCCAACACGTTCAAGTCGTTGAGGTGCGCGCCTATCGCGTCGTCGTGCGGCCGATCGAGGGCGAGCTACCGCTGGAACCGGCTAGCGACGCGGAATCGGAAGTTGATCCGCTCAAACGCTCACTCGATGAACTCGGCATCGAACCGCTCGACGATCCTTTAGCTTGATTCAAAGCGATTCTGCTCTCAACGCGGTCACAGTATAGGCCTCTAGCGCAAAGGGGCTCCAAGTGGCTACGCAAACCTCGTCAATTCTCGAAAAACGAAGTGTTCGGCTGCTTTGATTCGAAGCTTGTACGCAAGTACTCTCAGCGTTAGTGACCAGCGCTCACGTGCTCAAACGACGAGCGTCGATCATTGGGAACCTCATTTCACCTGCCCTTCGCCCGCCTATCTCAATCCAGATCCAGATCCGGCGGCCGCTGAGATGTAGGCTCCGGTTTCCATTTGCGCGCCGGGTGCTCCGGATGGAGTCCGGCCATGCGGGGAGTCGTGGGACGAATGGGACCGGGATTGAGCGCGTAGGGATGCACGGCAAGTATCTCTTGAATGGCTTCCCAGTTGGCCAACACCTTTTGGGCGAGCGATTCCTTCGGCTCGTTCCAGTAGTGTTCCATGAAGTGGACGTTTTCGACCACACGATGCGTGTACTCAAAACCGGCGGCAACGAATTCCACGCGACGGCGATACGTTTCCGGCCCCGCGGCGACGGCGGAGGCAGCCTGGTCCAACTCGTGATTGGCTTGTTTCAGCAGTTCGGCCGTGTATAGCTCGGTGAACTTCGACAGCCCCGCGCGGCCGCCGTACTTTTCGACGTGGGCCTGACGGGCCTCTTCAAAGACGGTGAAGTATGCCCGCACATGCTCGGCCGCCGGTCCGAAAGCGCGGCGATAGTAATCGGTTAGAACGGCCTCAGCATCGGCACGCGGGTTCCAGGCAAGCTGCGCCATCAGGTAATACTGCGGACCTTGCGTGGCCCAGTGTTCCCAGACGCTGTCGACATAGACGCCGACACAGTGGTTTTCGGCCACGAAGCGGAAGTCTTCGGCCAGTTGCGTCATTGAGACGTCTGGCAATCCCTGCTGCCAACCGGCGGGACTGCCTGTGTTCGGCCGCCAGATCAAGTTCGGCGTGACTTTGCCCCAAGCCGCGAATTGATCGCGGTGCGTCGCGCCACGCAGTGAACCGCGATCATCGTCATTCGACCGCCCAAAGAAATTTGCCACACTGATCATGATCACGTTGTCTGCCGGCACGGCCTTGACCGGCGCAGGACGGGAATGGCCGTAGGCGAGCATCAATACAAAGTACTCTTTGTCTGGATACCGCTCCTTCAAGAGCGCCGCTAAATGATTGGCGAATGTGACGTAGCGATCCGAGAGGGCCGGACGAATCTCATTGCCGCTTTCCCAGTGAAACTGTCGCGGCTCGCCATCGGGAGGGTCCCACGCGCGGCAGTCCTCGCACGTACAGTGGCCGCTGGCCCAGCCGTCGTTGGGCGAGGCGCTGAAGACCTTCCGCGTCGGGTCTTGCTTGAGCTGATCTTCCACATCCTTCAGCCACTGTTTCCAGACAGACGAATTCGACTGGCAGAGCTTGACCGTGCGTGGGTTAGGAAAGCCGCTGCGCTCGCCATCCGGCTGCAGGGCGAAATATTCGCGGTGGGTTTCGTGGAATCGCTCCCACCAATCCGTAAAAGCATGGCCACCGTTCATTTCCAGCGAACTGAGCTGCAACCGCTGCTGCCGGGACCATTCCTGCGCACGTCCATAGCCCCGGTTGCTGAGAGCCGAAAAGTGAAACAGTCCGCTGCGAGCACGTATTTGCGGATGATGGCGACACACGATCGGCGCAATGGAAATCGTCTTGCGATGCGGCACGTCCTCGCCCAACTCGCCCGGCCAGAGCCAGCGGACTTCCAGTTGGTCCTGCAGGAACGTGTAAACGGCGTTCGCTGTGCCGTACTCGCTTTGCTTGCCGACGATCTTCTCGTCCAGGCCCTCGACAACCAAATGATCCGGATCCCAGCGGTCGCGACCGGCGATCACCAAGTGCTTTTCATTGGCGGCGATCAGGATTTCTTCGGGATGCTGGAAGTCGAAATCGACCTCGGGGAACAGCTTCGCCACTTGGGGTTGGTAGCCGATCCAGATCGCTCGTTCAGGAATAGGCGCCTGTTCGCCTTCCAGTATCGCCGGTTTTGCGCCGCTGATCTTCTCAATGTAGCTTGCCAGTTCCTCTGCGGCTCTCTGGGTATAAGGAGGAGCATCTTTGAAAACCACAACGGGAGCCTGGCTGACGCCGTCCTTTACGAGCTCCAGCTCTGCTCCTTGAGCTGGCAAAACCAGAACGAACAAGCCGAGCGTCAGGATGGTCGTAATTGTTCTCATTATTGGATTTAGCGTCGCTTCTGGGGGTTGAATCTCGAAGGTGGAAATGAGCTAGCTTAGTGTGGGTGGCCAAGACAGTGCGTCGAGTTGCCCACAAACGCAACGCGCTATAACGGCATTGAGAGAGATTTCATTGCACCGTTTCCAGCCGTAACTCCAGTACGGCAAGGATTGCGCGATGGTCCGAGGCGACCGCTTCATCAAGAACCTTAACCTCGATCACTTTCCAGCGATCGAGAGGACGGTACAGGATGAAATCAATCGGCTTGGTCGGACGATCGACTGGAACCTGTAAAAATTTTGCGGCTTCGCGAAGGGAAACCCAACGGCTTCGTGCCGATCATGGTAGCATTTCGCATGCCCGGTGGCGAACACGGAGCTTGCTGGCCGACACTTGGCCACAGTACGATGAAGCGCCTCACCGCTTGCTTACACTCTATCGTGCTAACGAGAGGATCACCATGACTCGCCCGGCTTCCGTCTCCCTGAACGTTCTTCTTGCCAATTTGATCATCCTGCTGGCTGCCGCGCCTGCCGCCGCCGGCAAGTACAATCCGACGCTCAGCATTGGTGACGACGCCCCCGCCTGGACCAACCTGCCCGGCGTCGATGGCAAGCGACATTCCCTAGCCGACCTGAAGGAAAAGGATCTGGTCGTTGTCGTCTTCACCTGCAACAGCTGCGACGTGGCCACCGAGTACGAGGATCGCATCCTCGACTTTACCCGCCGTTACTGTGACCCCGAAGGCCGTGTTGCCATGGTCGCGATCAACGTGAATCTGATCGAGGAAGATTCGCTACCACAAATGAAAAAACGGGCCGAAAGCCGAGGTTTTCCCTTCCCTTACCTCTTTGACGAGACACAGCAGATCGCTCGCGATTACGGAGCCGTTTTCACGCCCGAGTTCTTCGTGCTCGATAAGGAACGCAGAATCGCCTACATGGGAGGAATGGACGACGCCAGCGACGCCAAGTTCGTAGAACAGCGTTACCTGGCGCCGGCGATCGAGGCCCTGCTGGAAGGCAAGCAGCCAGTGGTAACAGAGACCGTGGCGATCGGTTGCACGGTGCGGTATTCACGCCGCAGGTCTCCAAGGTAGGGGTTCTGCAATGACTCTTCTTGCTCACCGTTTGTTGATCGTTGGCTTGCTCATGTTTGCTCGTGTCTTCTGCATCGGCGCGGCTTGGGCGGCGGGCATGGATACGGTAAAGATCGCCCCTGACCAGAAAGGCTTCGTCCTCCATACCTCCGGTGAACGCTATATTCCTTGGGGCCACAACTACGCCTCGGTGGACATCTTGGAGCGTCTGGCCAACGACCCTGCCCGTGTGACGCGGGAGTTCGCCGAGATGAAGGCCGCCGGGACTACCGTGGCTCGGGTCCATCCCGAGATGCCGCGGATCCTCGTCGGTCCTAACAAGACCGATCCGCAGGCGCTCACCCAACTCAGAAGGCTACTAACGATCGCCGAGGACTCGGGCATCCATCTCAAGATCACCGGCCTGGCCTGCTACCAGATCAAGGATCGCATGGCCTGGTACGATTCAATGGATGAGCAAGATCGCTGGCAGACTCAAACCTATTTCTGGGAAACCATCGCCCGCACTTGTGCCGAGAGCCCAGCCGTTTTCGCCTATGACCTGATCAACGAGCCGGCTGCAGTTGGCAATCCTGAAGGCAGTTGGTACATGGGCAAGATGGGTGATGTCGAATTCTGCCAGCGGCTCAGCCTCAGCCCCAACAATCGTAGCGGCGACGACATTTTCCGCGAGTGGACAAGTCGCATGGTCGCCGCCATCCGCAAACACGACCCGACGCACCTGATCACAATGGGCATGCTTCCGTTTCCTGGCGCTTACCAGGTCGCCGCCGAAAGGCTTGATTTCGTCTCACCGCATCTCTATCCCAAAACCGGGAAGGTCGACGACGAGATCAAACTGCTCAAACGGTTCGATTGGGGCAAGCCCATTGTTATCGGTGAAACCTTTCCCTTGAGTTGCGGGGCCGACGACGAGCGCGATTTCCTCCTCAAGAGCCGCGACTTTGCCCAGGGCTGGATGGGTCATTGGCCAGATGAGTCGCCCGCCGAACTGGCCAAGTTGAAGACGACCGGCAAGGCCACCATCCAGAACACAATCTGGCTTTCCTGGGTCGATTTATTCCAGGAGATCGGTCCGCATATGACAGGCGTAATATCACCATGAAATCGATCCCTTCGCTTCCACAGTCGCGTACGCGAATCAAGGCCAGTAGAAGCTTGCGAATGATCTGCTCCGGCGTGTGTCGTTTCCGCTTTCCGGTTACTCGATTGTCTGTTTGAGTGTTGCGACCGGACCATCTATTATCGTGTGAGACGAGGAATCGCCATCTGGCGTAGCGATCTGTCTGTCTGCGCCGCGAATGTTCTGCTCGACAGGAAACCACTCGATGCCCATGCTCGCCCGGCACTTCACCGTTAGTCTGATCTTGCATTTGGCGATTTCGGGGAGCCTTCTCGCCGCGGAGCCGTCAGGGGATCGTCTTGTTGTTGAAGAGACACCGGGGCTCGTCGCGTTTTGGACGTTCGGCGAGGCTGCCGGAGAACAACGCCTGTCGAGCGGCGCCAAGGAGCCGCACCCACTGAGCGAAGTGGGCGGGCCGATCGAGCGCGTCGAGGGCGGGCCGTTTTCGGGCTATTCGGCCCAGTTGAATGGCAAACAGTATTTCCGCATCCCCTATGCGGAAACGGGCGATCTGAATATTTCCGGCCCCGAGGCGCAGGTCAGCATGTTCGCCGTTGTCCGCATCATCGACCTGAACCAGAGCCGCACGATTGCCGGCATGTGGAGCGAAGGCAAAGGGCGGAACGACGATACAGGTACACGACAGTATGCGCTGCTGATGAACATGCCGACCTATGGCGGAGCGAATCAGCTCGTGCCGCACATTTCCAGCGAAGGCGGAGTCACGCGCCGCGCCGACGGCAGTCCGTTCCCTTGGTGCTGCGACTACGCCGCCACGCGGCGCGTTGTGCCTACCGACCAATGGTGTTCGCTCGGTTTTACCTACGACTCGCAGTATATTCGCGCCTATATCAACGGCGTTCTCGACGTTCGGCCACTCGATCCGGTGAAAGACCGACGCACCGATCGCTATTTCACCGAGGAAGGCCCGGAGGGAAAAGATCGCGGCATGAATCCCTATTTTCACGGCCGCGGCATCTTCCGCTACGATCCCGAAAAGCATGCGCAAACCAAGCCTGGCGGCGGTTCCGATTTCACGGTTGGTGCTCGCTTCGCCGTCGGCAGCTTTCTTCGGGAAGCAACCAAAGGCCGCTTCGGCGGACTCGCCGTTTTCAATCGCGCGCTAACCGACAACGAGATGAAGACGCTTCACGACGCGGCTCACATCGAGCGATTGAAATGACTTCGATTTCTTGAAGAATCCTTCAAGCAGTCTCATGCTGTTTTCCACTCAAACGAGTTGGCGCGTCGGCCCAGTCGCAACCTGATGCTGATGTAGCATGTTCGTGGCGAGCTCGACGAGCCAAGTCCGGCCAATGAAGCGGCAGTCTTTCGAGTTACTCGTGCTTCGGTTGGTCCATGCCGGCCGCCAGCACCCGAACTCGCATGTCCTTCCAACGAACCCAACCATGGCCGGTGTGCATCTGAAGCGAGATATTCCCGATTCGAGCGCCACCCATCTCGTGACTCTCGGCAACCGTCTCACCGTTGATGCGAACCACACAGTGTTTCTCCTGGAGGAAGACCTGCATCAAAACCCACTCGCCCGGCTGAAATGGCAGCCGTTCGGCCCGGACTCGCCCGTAAATGCTGCCAGTCGGGTCGTTGCTGTCCGGGATGTCTTCGATCTGGATCTCGAAACCCCGGCCCTTTCCGGTGACCCAGCGAAAGAACACTCCGCCGTTGGCCAATGGCGAACTTCTGACGTAGGTCTGAAACTCGCAGTTGCGATACTCGCTGTCGCTGATCAGATAGCCGTGCCCATCCTTACCCAGTAGCTCTCCGTTTTCAATGCTCCAGGTCGCGCTGCACTGCTCGCTGATCTTCCATCCCTGAAGATCGTTGCCATTGAGCAATGGTTGCCACTCATCTCGCACCTGATCGGGAAGTCGCTTGATGCGGATGTTGCGGAACAGTACCGGTTTGCCGCGGTCCTGAAAACCGATGTAGCCCAGTCGCGGCCGATAGCGCAGCGACTCATGTTCCTCGACGTTGAGGTCTTGAACCACCTGACCGTTAATCTTTACCTTGAGCTGCGGCCAGTTCATCGTGATTTCCAGTTCGTCGAACTCTTCATCGCGATAATCTCGGGAGGCGTTTTTCAAAGGTGCGACGGCATCGAAGATCGCGCCCGTGGAATGTCGTCGGAGCCCGCCCGGGCCGCCAATCTGAACCTCGAAGCCGACGTGCGAGATGCGGCCGTGCAGGGGAGCGTGAAAGAAGACGCCGCTCTCGGCGCCGAATCGCGTCTTGTATTCCAATCGCAATACGAAGTTCTCGAACGTCTCGCTCGTACGCAGCCACGTGGGCCAGTTGCCCGAGCCATCACAGATCAGCATACCGTCTCGGACGACAAAGCCGGCCTGGCCTTCCTTCACCCAGCCGGAGAAGTCTTTGCCGTTGAAGAGTGGCTCGAATCCGTCGTCCCCTTGTTCGTCGGCCAGCGCGAACGAGCATGCCGTGAACAATAGGACGAAGATTGCTGGCAATAGAGGCTTGCACATGGAAGAACTGTCCGTTGAGTTTTTGGCGATCAACCGGATGGCTTGGTACCGCCGCCGGCCTGAATGACTAGTTCCGCTTCTTTCAGACGCCGCGTCTTGTCTTGCTCGCGCAGGGCCTCGATGATCTTGCCTCGGTCGCCACGGGAGATCGGGAGAGTCACCGCATTTCCGAGCACGCCCAGTGGGACTTCTTCCATGCGCCAGTCGTCGCTGCGCTGCGTAGCGAAGGGCAGATCCTTGTTGCCGGTCGCCTGAAGGTTGGCCAACGGGTTTCGGCCCCAGGCGTAACGAAAATGGACGGGCCCGGGCACCATCGGGCTGGTCAGGACGAGTTGCTTGCGGTCGTATTGCATCCGCCCGCGATCGTCTTTGCCTTTCTCGGCGTAGCTTGCGTCAGCCGGATGGAACTTGCGGTCCTCACCGGCAATGGCGAAGCCTTGGATTGCCCCCTCCTCGGGATCGCCGACTTCCGTATCGAGTGACAGCAGCAGCGCCGCGCCGCGCTTCTCCATGCCCAAAAGCATTGGCGGTTTCCACTCGACCTGCCGGTCAAAGCCGTACTGCGTCGCCAGCGCCCACCGCGCGATCCGCTCACCTGCCGGGAGTTTCAACTGAGGATGATACCAACGTCGCCGAAGGTCGTACGTGCTGACGAAGCCGACGTTTTTGTCACCCGCGTTGTAGAAATCGAGAAACGTTTCGTATTGCGCCGCGCGGATCTCGATACCGGCGTCGAACATCTTCTCGCAATAGTCGTCGCGCGTCTGCGGATCGCCGGCTGTGCAGAGTGAGAGGATGCCAAAGGGCATCTCGGCATTGTCGAACGCTTCGCGCCAAGCCGAGATCATCTCCGGGAAGATGTCGCGGTACATCTCGGCGCCAAACGAACCCTCAAATGCGTTGTTGAATCCCTGGTGGAAGATCGCGCCTCGGACCGACAGCCCGGCGATCGGCCCGATCATGCCCGCGTAGCAATGGCCAGGAAAGTTGTGGTTGCCGATCGGTCCGGGGCGCAGGTCGCTCGGCTCCTCTTTGCGATCGTCGGGAATCGGCTTCCCTTCTTTTTCTTGCCGTGCAATCCATTGGCGGTGCTGCGCAATCCGCTTCTCCAGGTCCGCCTGCGCGTCCCATTCTGCGACCTCGTTGTCGAACTTTGCGAGCTTGGCTTTTACGGGCTCGCTGTCCATCTGTCGGAGCACGGGCAGTGGGGTCCACGTTTCGACGGTCGTCCCGCCACGCGACGCGTCGATCACACCGACCGGCACATTACTGGCCTTATGGACCCGGCGCGCAAAGACATAGCCGATGGCCGAGAGTTCGCGAACCGTCTCGGGCGTGCACTCTTCCCAATCGCCCTTGCGGAAATGCCGCCCCGACCAGTCGCTCCACTGGTGCAGGCGGGGAAACCCTCGCTGGAGTTCCGGACCCTGGCCGTAGGGAACGGTCAGGATGCGGATCTGCGGGTAGTTGGCCGAAATGATTTCCAACCGGCCGTTCTCGACCTTCGCCAGCTCAAACTCCATGTTGCTTTGTCCACCGAGCACCCAGACGTCGCCGACGAGGATGTTTTCGAGCACGAGCGTCTCGCTCTTGCCCTTGACCGTCATTGGCTGCGGCTCGCTGCAGGCGGGCACGGCGGAAAGCGTTGCTTTCCACGCGCGGTCATCGCCCGCCTTGGCAAACGCCTGCTCGGCAGCGAACTCGACGGTGACCTGCTCACCCGGTTCGGCCCATCCCCAAACGTGAATCGGCTTGTCTCGTTGTAGGACCATATTCGTCTGGAAGACGTTGCTCACGCAGAGCCCTTCGCCGATCGCGGGCACATCGATAACGTCTTGCCGGGGCATTTGCTGGGCGTAGGCGGAGAACGCGAGAAGCCCAACGATCGTGATGGCTTCCGTAAATAGGCTTAGCCGAAGCGATTTTAACATTCGGTTTGCTTTCCGTGTGCGGATGTTAGCAGTGGTGAAACGATGTCACACTGCGTTCGAGTCAGCGATCTGTCGCTCCGAACCAATCTTGCTGCTTCCCGCCGTGAAGGAACAGTTTCTCCTGGCCGCTCGCCAGCACGAGGGCGACCGTGGCATTTCCGATGGCCGGCAGGCCGAGATACTGATCGCCCCCGATGTTGCGTTTGCCACCAAAGTAGGCGGCCGATCCGGAGGAAGTGCGACAGAGCTCCAGGTAGGGCTTCCACTTCTGCAACACCAACTTGTGTGACTCGGGGTCGGCAAGCTTTAGCCCGGCAAAGCCGTAGATCAGTCCTATGGAGGACATCGCATGGGCGTGACGCATGCGGCCCTGGTGTGCGACCAGCGCATCGCGAAACTGTGCGACCAGTTCGGGTTCCTGCTCCCGAATCGCCAGTGCGGCCGCCATGGCGCCGGTTCGCGCGGCGATATCGGGGCTCCACGTGGCGCGCGATGAGTAGCCAACCGCTCCCGTCGGCTGGTGGATTGACTTGCGAACCTCCTCGAACGAACGAGCCCAGGCCGCGGCGTTGACGTCATAACCGCATTTCTCTGCCAGTGCCCATCCCAAATGGGCCTGCACGTTGACGATCACCAGGCCGCCACCGCCGTAGGGGATCTGAACATGATGTCCCATCGTTCCGTTTTCGGACACACGGAGAGCGAGCAGGTCGCAACACTTCTTCAAATCGGCGAAATACGCATCGTCGCCGGTAGCGAGTTGGTATTCGGCCAGCAGAATCGCGGACGACGCCGCTTGCCAGTTCTTTGGTCCAACCTTTGGGTCCGCAGGATCAATCGTGGAAATACTCTTTTGCTTGATAAAGTCGATCGCCCGTTGGATCGACGGCAGATGCGCTTCGTTGTTGGCGACGAGCAACGCCAAAGCGCAAAACGCGCCAGCATACACGTCCGCGTCGCCTCCAACTCCGGGACGCCAACTGCCGTTCTGCTGTTGTGTTGCAGCAAGGTGGTCGGCGATCGACGCCAGATACTTTTCGCTCTTGGGGCAACGGCCTGGAAAGGACTCGGCGAACGCAGACGATGGGGGAACGTCGACACTGAGTTGCAGCGACTCCTCGTTGCGCTCTACGGAGAGTTGCAGACGATGCGGCGGTTCCGCACAGGCTTGCTCAAGGGCTATTGCAAGTTCCGTCTGTGGACCGTCTAGGCCGGAATCGGTGCTCTTGGAGTAGGCATGCGGTTGCTGGCCGCGAATCAAAACGATGCGGTCGCCAACCATGAGCCCGCCCCGGCTGGCCGCACCGCGATCGCCTACGTCCACGACCAGGATCGCGCGGTCGCCGTCCTCAAGGCGGCCGGTCGCGGAGAGGACGCCCAGCGGGAAATCGTGAACGTCACCGCTCTTGCTGTTTTGCAGTCTGGGCTGATACGGCGAAACGTCCTGAGCCGCAACGGCCAACACGAACACGAAATTCATCAAGAGCGACAATAGACTCAGGTTGGTACTCAATGGGGGCTCCTTCATACATCACGACTCGTGACCCATAGTGTACCGAGGAAAACGCCACATAGCGAATGACCCAAGACGCACCCCAATCCGGCGCGAATTGGCGCGACAGCCGCAATCTGTTGCTTCGTCAAGAGGTACAGGTTCCCATTGCGGTCGCATGCCGCCGTGCGCTCAAAAGACTTCGCCAGGCCGCCGACGCAGGTTTTCACTGCGATCTGATCCAGCGAGCCGCTCTCAACCTTGCCGGGCGGTTCGCCCAGGGGGCGGCAGGATAAACGCCAATTCGCCCGGCCTTAGGCCGCAAACCGGTATTGAAACACGCGCGAAGAAACCGGAAAGACGGGGTCAGCTACTTCGGATTGACCGACTGACGCAGGCGTTCAATGTCGAGGTTGCCCATCAGGGCCTTGGCTTCCTCGCGGTAGATGAACAGATTCGGCGAGTTCAGCGCCTGCTCGAGTAGCTGTTGCGCGTTGTCGAACCGCTGCTGATCGTAAAGAATTTTGGCGACAAAGTAGCTGCTGTCCGGGCTCAGGTTCGCGGCTCCCCGCAATGCCGGGTCGATCAGCTTCTGCGCTTCTTCCATGCGGCCGAATTGATAGTAGATCCAACCCAACGCAATGTGCGCATCGCGATTCTGCGGGTTGCGGCGCAAATTCTCCTGGGCCAACGCCAGCCCCTTGTTCTTTTCGTCCGGATCGCTCGAATTCACCTGCGCCAGCGCGACCAGATTCGACGCGGTAAAATTATTGGGATCGAGCCGCTGCGCCGCTTCGAAGCGTTCGAGCGCTTTCTTGTAGTCGCGCTGGTATCGCGCAATCACACCAGAAAGAATCTGCAGATCGGGTGAAGAGGGAAAAGCTTCGCGCGCTGCTTCGACATAAGGGCCCGCCTTGTCGAGCTTGTCGGACAGCGTCAGAAGCAAGCCCACTCCGATGCGCGTTTGTTGATTGGCATTGGAAGCGCGCATCGCCTCGTCGATGTAGCGCATCGCATTGTCCGGTTTTCCGTCGGCGCGCAGCAGTTGGGCCAGCATCACGCGGGCGTCGGCCATGTCCTTGTTTTTCGCCTGCGCTTTTTGGTAGCTGGCGTAGGCGGCGTCTTCATTGCCTTGCCGGTAATAGGCCAATCCGAGGCGTTGAAAGTATCCGGTGCTGTCTTTCTCGCGCCCCGCCAGATAGGTCAACAACTTGATGGCCTGCGCCCAATCGCCACGCCGCTCGGCAATGGAGGCGTAGCCGGCGATGAGTCGCGACTTCAATCGCTCTTGTCTTGCGGGATTGTCTTTGATGTTGTCCATCAGCCCTCGCGCCTTGTCGAAACAGGCCTCGGGCA
>JAGQOS010000569.1 GCA_020427265.1 Planctomycetales bacterium | reverse complement strand
AACTGCCTGTCCCTGCTCCCAGTTGGGTGCGTCATTGCCAGCAAGTCGTTGAATCGATCCCTGGGATTTCTCGTTCCCACCTAGTCGCACTCTCGCGCCATGCGGCTTTGGCGCTGCATCGTCGCCCTGATACACCGTCTTCCCCGGCACTTCCATCTGCGAAATCGAAATCCCAGCACACAGCAGACGCCTATCACTTTTCCCGTGGCGAACAGCTAACGTTTGCCTTGGTTGATCGGTCCATCGCGATCTGCCAGATGCAGGACTGGCCATGTGCCGTGCTTTCTGTCAATGTGCGTGGACTTCATCTAGAGCAACTGCGGACTATTGTCTTCGAACACGGGATCCCGTTTGTTGAGGCGCCGGTAAAACGCGAACGCCCGGATCTCTATTTTAAGGTTGACGGTCATTGGAACGCCCAAGGGCATCAACACATCGCCCAAGTACTTTGGCGTACTCTTGAAGTGGCGCCGCCGTTCGCCCCCGAGCAAACGAATGCGGCATCTACCGAAACGTCGATCTCCGCAGCGCCATGAAACGCCTTGCGGAGACAAGAGATGCGAAACGCATATTAAGTGTTTCCTTTGATTTGGTGTCGTATGCCGATGTAGCGGACCAGATAGAACGGTGGTGCGCCAGTCGTGAGCGGCACTATGTATGCTTGGCCAATCCGCATAGCGTCATGGTTGCCCGCCGAAGCTCGGAGGCCCAATCTTCGCTTGCGAGCGCGTCGCTTGTGCTGCCTGACGGCGCAGGAGTCATCTTAGCGGCAAGGATCCTCGGCTACCGCGATTCGGGACGCGTCGCCGGCCCCACGCTGATGCTCGAACT
Organism: Planctomycetales bacterium; assembly: GCA_020427265.1. Lineage (GTDB taxonomy): Bacteria > Planctomycetota > Planctomycetia > Pirellulales > JAGQOS01 > JAGQOS01. Next base: position 1,989 of record JAGQOS010000569.1, on the reverse strand, counting down.
TTGCGACCGAGGCCGCGAATTTGGCTGGCGTCATTTCTTTTACGGCGGCGCGGATGGTGTCGCAGATGAGCTAGCAATGCGATTAAAAGCAAAATTTCCGGGATTGGAGGTAGCCGGAACATGCTGCCCGCCATTTCGTGTGCTGACCCCCGAAGAGCAATCCGACAACATTTCGCGAATTGATTCAACACGACCTAATATCGTTTGGGTCGGCCTCGGTGCGCCGAAACAGGACATTTGGATGGCCGACAATTACCGCCGGCTAAACGGCGCCACCTTGATAGGCGTGGGCGCGGCATTCGACTTTCACGCCGGTCGCGTTCGTTGGGCGCCAACTTGGATTCGCCGTATGGGATGTGAGTGGGCGTATCGCTTCTACCAGGAGCCTCGGCGAATGTGGCGCCGCAATCTCGACAGCCCACGGTTCGTTCTACATGTGCTTTTGCAGCGGTTAGGAAATCTATTCCGCCTGCTAGACCGAAACTCGCATTGAACTCGAAATATTTTTTTCTCTTTGGGTCTCCATTTGGTGTCCAAGCTCCTGGTCGCCAACTATTATGGAGTGTTGATCGACGCCCCCCATTCTCGCTTGCTAGCATCGACCATCGATGAATTCCACTCCCTCCAATGATGCCACCTGGTTTGGTTCGCAATCGCCGGCTGCTGGCGACCACACACCGAACATTCTGCACGGGCTTTGGCGGCGTAAGTCGTTGGTACTTCTCGGCACGGTGGTCGGGTTGATTGTCTCGGCGTTGTATTTCAATCAGCAAGAAACACGTTATCAGGCCAGCGCCGAAGTTCTCGTCGTAAGAAAACATCCTGGATCGATTGGCGGGGTTGCAGGCGAATCGGTATCGATGCTCGGCGAACGCGATATTCCTCATGAGCAATTAATCAAGAGCCCATTGATCATCGATCGCGCGGTGAAAGACGGCAATCTTCCCAGCGCAGAATCAATCGGAGGATCGCACGATCCCGGCCGGGCCATCCTTCGCTCGTTATCGGTTAGCTATCAGTCGAATATGCTCCGCTTGGCGTTCGAAGGCCCCGACCCCGATGCTTGCCGACAGGTCCTGCAAGCTGTGATCGAGAGCTATCGCGAATTTCTGGACGAAACTTATCGCAATGCCAATGAAGACACGCTTCGACTTGTCACCCAAAAGGCGGCCGAAATCAAAGACGAGCTACGCAAGAAGGGGGACGAGTACCAGGATTTCCACAAGCGCACCCCGCTAACCTGGCTGGGCAAAGGCGGCGGCGGCGTATACGAAGAGCGTCTAGCATCGATTGAAAAGAAACGCTCCGAGCAAAGGTTGGTTCAAGCCGAGTTGCGCACGCGGCTCGAAGCCATGCAAGCCGCGGTCGAAGGCCAAAAGGATGAACAGTATCTTCGCTCCATGGTCGCCAGCACGCCGGAATTCTCTCAACTGGAACGAACGAACCCGACCTCCGAAACGAAGGCGAAGCCAGTTGTCGCAGAAGATCAAGAACTGCTCGCACTCATGTTGCGTGCGGAAACACTGGCTGAAACATACGGCCCCGAATATCCGGACGTACGCGCGGTTCAACGTCAGATTGAAATGATGCAGCGTTTTCGCGGTGCAACGGAGCGCGAAATGCAAGTTGGTGAGTCCAATGCAAAAAACAAGACCGATTCGCAGCATCCAGTTCCTGCGCAGGATTTAATTGCCGAATACATCCAACTCTTGGAACAGCAGTTGGACGAAAGCGAGCGTATGGAGGAGACGCTGTCGAAGCTCTACGAACAAGAGCACGAAGCTGCGCGCAAATTGTCGATCTATCAATTCGAGGACAAACGGCTGAGTTCCGATATCGAGCGGGCAGAGCAATTCTATAGTAGCCTCATGTCGCAGCTTCAGTCGGTCGATGTTGGCAAGGATTTGGGCGGATATACGACCAGCGTCATCACGCCCGCGTCGCGTGGGGCTCGCGTCAATCCGAACGCCATGCGAATCATTCCCGCAG
>JAGQOS010000568.1 GCA_020427265.1 Planctomycetales bacterium | reverse complement strand
GACGTTCGGAAGCTTCTTCACCCGAACTCTTGGGCAGCTTGCGTTGCCGATGCACCTTAGGCTCGAGCTTCCGCGTTTCCGGATCGAAAAGCATGATACAACCGCGATCGGCCTCGACCCACTCGAAAATCATCTCCATGATGCGGTCAAGCAATTGGTCGATGTCGAGCGTATGACTTACGGCCAAGGCCGTTCGGTACATGATCTGAAGGTTACTACGCGCCCGCGCGAGCCACGGGCTCTGCGAAGACTCGACGTCGGCCTCAAATATGGCGCTTCCTTCTTGCTGGCTGAGCGAATGCAAAATACGCGAGCCATCACCTCCTTCGCCCTGAGCAACGATGTCGATTTCCTGCGACAGGTCCTCCGGCGAACGCGTGGCCGTGGCCGTATAAAGGAGCAGCGACCTACCGAACTGCACTCGATCTCCACTGGCTAGTTCACGGCTTTCGATGCGCCGCCCATTTACAAACGTACCATTGGAACTTCCCAAGTCCGTCAGCGTGTAGGCGCCTTCGTGCCGACGCAACTCCGCATGACGGCGCGAAGCTTCGGTATCCTGTAGATGGATCGCGTTTGACGCATCGCGACCGATGAGAACGGTATCGTCCCTCAGGTCGAAGCGCGTTCCTTGATCGCGTCCTCGAATAACAAAAAGCGATGGCACGCAACAACTCCTGAACGCACAGCCAGAGGCCTAGAGAAATCAGCCCTCAAAGACTTGCATTGTACGAATCGCGCGGCCAAGCGTAAACGCCGCTTGCACTGCCGTCGCCAACAGTGCTCTAGTCGACCGTCGGCAGGATCACGTCATTCATCCAATAACGCTTTAATGCGCGTACAAGTTCCAGGAATTTGTCGCTATCGAGCGGCTTGACCATATACCCTTCGACGTTCAAGTCCTCGCCTCGAACCATATCCTCATGCGTCGCCGAGGAAGTTTGTATGACAACGGGAATCGTGTACAGATCGGGATCGGCGCGAAGCTGCTCCAGAACTTCACGTCCGTCCATACGAGGCAGCCCTAAGTCGAGCAAAACCAGGTCGGGGCGTGGGGCCAAGCGAAAAGGACCTTCTTGTCGCAGGAACTGCATCGCCTCGTCACCGTCACAAACGAGAGTCAAGCGGCATTTGAATTTGCCGCTGCGCAATGACTCAATCGCCAGTCGTGCGTCAGACAAGCTGTCCTCGACGAGGAGGATTTCCATCGGCCTGCCAACGGTATCACGCCGTATCATGTTTCAACCTCGCAATGACGGATTCTCAACCGTATCCCTGCTTACGAAACAACATGACCAGCCAGTCCGGTCGAATTCGTTGACGACGATCCAGAACTGAATACGCCAGTAATTCAGTGTAAGTAGGCCGTACCGTACAAGTCAACTCGACTACGATCGTTAGGCAATAGGCGTTGTTATTGAATAGACAAGGCTGGCACTGCTAAAATTCCGGAGTGGGTTTCGAAGAAAACATTAAGTCCAACACTGGCTAGGTGATTTTAGCGGTGAGAAATTCCGAAATGGCAATGTGCCGTGCATCCAATCTTGCCAGCATGATGGGGGAAAGCCCGATGGTTGAAATCGATTCCTCGTTTAGATTACGAAATACGGGTTGGCTCTTTGCACGGGAGACAACACGACTGGCGTTGTTCCGCCGACACTGGGCGCTCACCCAAAATCTAATATTTCGCGCCGCAGTATTCCTGGCTGGATTCATCTCGCTGCCTTTTTTTAGCCCTGCCCGAACCACATTGGGCGAGGAGCCAGCGAAGAGCACCGCTGCGGTGAGACTTCTCGAAGCCGGCTGGGAGTTGTCGCTTCCGTCATACGAGGCCGCACTCGCCATGTTCCGTGCTGCGCCAACTGACCCGTCGGCGAGTTACGCCATGACACTCGTTGCCGTCAGGCATCGACGCTACGACGATGCGGAAGAAGCACTACATCAACTTATTAATTTGCGTTCCCAAGCATGGCAACCGCAGGAAGATTTGTTGTGGGTGCTCATCGCCAAGCGCGATTACCCCGCCGCTCTGCTGAAGATCCAGGAATTAATGCTCCGCTTGGGAGACAAACCAGGCGAAGCAGAATCGCTCGACCGCGGCCGCATTTTGGGACGCATGTTTGCTTATTTGGAGGCGCCTGCTGAAGGGGAGATTTCAGACAATTCGCTCGCTTTGCGTGAGGAAGAAATCCTAACCGCCGCGCCGGATCAATTGGGCAAGTCGTTCTCGCAGGGACGCGTCGAGCTCATTGTCGAATTCGCAGATCGGATCGACGATTTCGAACACAACGAAAAGCAGGCCGCGGTCGAACGGGCCGAAGCATCGAACTCCACCCAGCGTGAAATCGCCGAAGAGCGGAGCGAGGTAGGTTCGGAAGCGGATAAATTGTCGGTGCGGCTAAACGAATTGAAGACAGACCTGCAGACGTTGCTTAGCAAGCTCGATGCCGAATTGAAGCCAGCGGCTGACAGATTAGAAGAGCTCAAGACGGAAGCCGCCCCCAAACTCGCGAAACTACGCGACATCAATAAGGAAATTGATGACATTGGCGACATTCTCGCCTCGCTCGATGACGGTGAGCGAGGGCGCGCCGGAAGGTTGCTAAACACCGGACGCCAGATGCAGCGAGAACGCGACAAACTCGAACGCGAGTTGGCGCCTGTAGTGCGTGAGGGAAGGGAACTTGAAGCGAAGGCTGCCGGACTCTGGCAGCAGCGGATAGCGGCCACTGCCAAGTACGAAAAGGAGTCCAAAGCATTAAGCCGCAGTTTGGCTTTGATCAAGCGAAAGGACTCCCAGCTTTCGCGCGCTGAGGAGCGACT
>JAGQOS010000567.1 GCA_020427265.1 Planctomycetales bacterium | reverse complement strand
AAAATCATCAACCGCCAATTGCCGGCCATCGACCAGGCGCCCGTTCTGGTGAACGATTTGACGGAAACCGTGTACTTCAAACCCTGACCTTTTCGCCCGCCGAACTCGAGCGATTCGCGGCGCGATGCGCCCCTGGATCTTGGGTATGGCGAAAGATCGTTGTCGATAAGGAGCGTTCGTATGCATTACTTCACTCACCCATCGCGTCGCATCCTCTATCTCTTGGTTCTGATCGCTAGTACTGGACCAGGTATTCAACCGGCTCACAGCCAGGAAAAGACGATTGACACGACGCGGACGATCGCGGCGCTGATTGGCGTTCATCAATACAAGAACGTTTCGCAGTTGAAATACATTCAGAACGATATTTCGCGGCTAGGCGATATCTTGCAAGATCGCGGTGGACTGGATCGCGGCGAGATCTACCGGCTCGCCGACGTCGACCACCCGATGTTCACGTCGAGCAAGAAGAACGTGGTTCGCGTGTTGGAAGAGGCGATGAAGAAGGCTCAGCCTACCGACACGCTGCTGATCTATTTCTCCGGCCATGGCTTTCGCGGCAAAGACGGGCAACTTTATCTCGCTCCGAACGACTGTCGCCTCGACGCGCTGGAGGAATCGAGCATTCCGATCCAATGGCTACGCGATGGGCTCGCGCAGTGCCAAGCCGGCTTCACGCTGCTGGTGATCGACGCGTGCCATGCCGGCGCGGAAGAATCGTCGGTCGTCGCACACGATCTTGGCCAACCGCTCGGCACGCTGCCGAACGTCGTTACACTTTGCAGCTCGACCGGTGACCAGAAGAGCCAGATATGGGAAGAGAAGCAACAGTCGCTCTTCTCCTATTGGCTGTGCCAGGGGCTACGTGGCAACGCCGACGACAACAGCGACGGCGCCGTCGACATCGACGAGCTCTACAAATACGTTCACGATCATGTCGTACGCTCGGGCAAGAAACGGCTAGGACGCGAGCAAACACCGGTCCGCAGCGTGCGAACCGGAACCTCAGGCGTGCCCGTGGTCCTGAAGCTGGAGCCGCTCAGTCTCGATCAAGTGCTCGACGACTTGGCCGACCAGATCGTTTGGGCCGCCGAAGAGAACGAGTTAAAGCGGATGGCCGTGCTCGAATTCATGGAAGACTCGGCGCTCGGCAAAGTATTGGGAGCCAAATTCGGCGTGTTGGGGCGATACTGTGCCGCCGAATTGCAGGAACGCCTGACTCGGCTCGGCGCCGGCGACTTCCGCGTTGCCGACCAGTCGCGCATCGAAAATGCGCTGCACGAGCAGGAGTTCCAGATCGACGATCTGGGCAACGACAACGCGCTGCAAACACTCTCGGACAAGGTGGGTGGCCTCTCGGCGCTGTCGCTGGGCAGCTTTCACAGCCGAGTGAATCGCGATATCGGCGTGCGCTGCCGCTTGGTATCAGTCAAGACCGGCGACGTGCTCTCAGTCGCCGGCGGCATGGCCAAGCTGAGCGATAGCGAATGGGGCATGCTCGGCGGCAGCGGCTGGATTCCGCCAGAAAAACGCCCGCGAACTCCACCGGCACGACCTCGCTTCTCCGACGACCGGCTCCCGCGCGAAGCGCGCGAAGGAAACAGCCGGCGCGAGGACGCCTCGGTGCGCGAGTTGGATCTACAAACCGCCCATCCCTTGCGCGATCCCCGGTTTCCTTTCAATGTAAAACTTGTCGTCGATGGGCGCGAACGCCGCGGAGAGTTCAAGTCGAATCCGGAAACGGGCAAGGAAGACTATGTCGTGACATTCCGCCACGGCGAAGTCTATTCGATCTGGGTCGAAAACAAGTCGCGCCGGATCGCCTGCTGCCGCTTGCTCGTCGATGGATTGAACACGCTGCCGGAGAAATCTCAGACGAAGGGAATCGCCGTGCTCGAAACCGCGCCCCGCGTGAACCTCGCCACCTGCCGGGCGTGGATTCTCGACCCCTTCCCACCGGGAAAACGCCCACAAACGGTGTGGGCTGTCGATGGTTTCTTCACCAATACCGGCAAAGACGGACAGTTGCGCGAGTTCAAGGTGACCGACGCCGATGCCTCGGTCGCCGCCCGCCGCGGCTTTACCGACCAGGTAGGGTTGATCACGGCCGCCTTCTATCACAAGCAGGAGCCGATCGACGCTTCGTCGGGGCTAGACATCAGCCGCGGACCAGCCGGCACGGATTTTGGCCTGACGCGTGACGCAGAAACCGACGAGCGCAAGCATGTCGTACCAGGCGACCTGTGGGGCATCGTCAACATTCGCTACGTACTCGAGGACTAGTGCCATGTTCGCATATTGCTGCCCATCGTTGCGGCGTGGGTCTCGAATCGCATTTATTGTCGGCCTGCTGGCCGTCTCTTCATCCACCGTTTGGGCGCAGAGCGACCAGCTCGAAGCGCTTTACAATCGCGGTGTCGACTTGCAACGGGCTGGCCGCTACCAGGAGGCGATCCAACATTACGAAGCCGCGCTGCAAATGCTGGTCAAGCAGCCAGGCCATCGCGCGACAGAGCGATTGTGCAGCAACCTGGCCGACCTCTACAACTCAGACGGGCGCGACGCCGAGGCGGCCCAGTTGTACGAAGTCGTGCTGCAGATCCAGCGAAAGCTCTACGGCGACAAAAGCGAAGCGACCTGCCGGACCTTGTTTTCGATGTCGATCGCCTACATCGACCTGCAGCAATACGACAAGGCCGATGTCGCCAACCGCGCGCGTTACGAAGCCCTGGCGGCGATGCGCGGCGCCGACTCGCTCGAAGCCGCCGCCGCCCTGCAATGGTACGGCACGACGCAGTCGATGCTCCATGGTCGCGACCGAGGGATCGAAGTC
>JAGQOS010000566.1 GCA_020427265.1 Planctomycetales bacterium | reverse complement strand
CGGGAGCGTATCTGCCCCAGCAGCGCGTTGCGCTCGCGCAACAGGTCGTCGCGCTGCTGGCGTTGCTCGGCGGAAAGCTTCACGGCGTCTTCCGCGGCTTGCCACAGCGCGCGGCCTTGCTTTCCCTGGCGGCGGGCCTGCTCAAACGCTTCGCGCCGCGCTCGCCGTTGTTCCTCGGTGAGCAGTTCGTTCCACGCCTGCTGGTTGGCCGTCAGTTTGGGCAGCAACTCCTGCCGCAGCACCTCCGCCTGCGATTGCTGTTGTTCGGTGAATTGAACGCCCGGCAAAGTGAAGAGCCGCTCGAACGACTGGCCCGGCGCGCGCGAAGGTTGAGCGCCGGCCGCGCCGCTTACGCCAACGAATACGGCGATAGCGACGATCGCCACAATTCTCGTTTTAATCTGCATGGCCATGGCCTCCCGGTGAGCGACAAATCGCACTACGAACCCGTTCGGTTCCCACCGCCGTATCTTACTCGATATACCGACGGTAGTCGCCGGCAGTTGAAGTTTATGGCTGCACGCGGTTTCGTAAGTCCTTGCGGTGGCTGTGCCGATACAGGTGATCGTCGTTAGTCGATTTCGTGGGTGGCGCCGATAGATCCCATCAATCAGGGGCGGCGACGCCGCAAAGAAGCAACTTTTGAAACTGAGGTTTCTTCCGGCCGCGCCGCGTGCGAACGAACGAGATCCTTTTCGGGATCACACTCGAATTGTTGCTCCAAGCGGCGATAGTTACCTAAAATGCAACGATGAAATGGCCACGGTACTCTTTGAAAATGTTCTTGATATTGAGCGTTGCCGTGCCAATCGGATTGGGAATCTGGATGGAGGGACGGCGAAGAGAATTTCGGTCGCGTGCGTCCTGGCATACTAAGGTAGCGTTGATGGACCGCCGGCTGTGGTCCGGCCCAGTCAACCCGATACTAATGGATCAATACGTGGATTATCACAGATCGCTGAATCTCAAATATTTACGAGCTTCACGAAGTCCATGGATGCCAGTTCGACCCGACCCGCCTCCGCCTCTTGATCCCTGGTAGAACCTACGGCCAGTGCAACGCCCTCCTCGCGCGCCCCCGGCAACCTTGCGCGGCCCCGGCACTCTTGCACGGCCCGGAACGCGTTACTGGTGATGGTGCTGCTGGACCGCTCCGCTGTCGGCGTCGCCGTTGGCGAGCAGGAAGGCGAGCAGGTCGAGGATCTGTTCCTTGTCGAGCGTATTCAGCAGGCCCACGGGCATGATGGACACGGGTGACGCGGCGCGATCGTCGATCGAATCTTTCGAGATCTGCAGCTCTTGAGGCGGGCTTCCGGAAAGCATCTTCAGCGTCGAATCATCTTCCGAAGCAATGACGCCGATAAGAATGCTGCCGTCTTCCAACGCGACAATCGACTGGCGGAATTTTTCGTCGATACACCGTGAAGGTTCGAGGATCTCGTGCAATAACTTGCTCGCATCGTGCTTGTACTTCGCCACCGTTTCGTCGATGTTGGGACCGACCGCCTGATCCATGCCGGCAAAGGCCGGCGAGCCCGAAGCATCTTGTTTGTTTAGCTTGTGGCATTGCACACACCCGAGTGTGGCGAACAACTGCTTGCCGGCGGCAAAATCGCGATGTTGTCCGACTCGCTTCAGGTCTTCGGCGAAGTCGGCGTGCTTCCATTCGGTGATTTTGATTTCTTGCTGCGGGTTCTTCGCGAGAAACGCCTTTAGGTCGTTCGTAACGAACATCACGCCGCGCATCAGCCGGTGATGCCCCGGGAATGAACAGATGTAGGGATAGGCTCCTTCTTGGGTTGGCGCGGTGAATTCGATGACCTCTTCCTGGCCGTAATCGACCAGCGGAATGTGCCACAGAATTTCCTTGCTCTCGGGCACAAAGCCGACGTCGAATCCCTTGGCGCCGAGGTTGATGGCGGCCAGTCCGACCTCGTCGGCCTTGCCGGGATTTACAAGCATGATGTTGTGCGGCATGAAGTCGAAATTGGCGAACGTGAGCTTCACCTTCTTGCCCGGCTTCACGGTCAGTTCCTGCACGTCGTAGCGCATCTTCTCCGGAACCGTTCCCACGCGGATCGTGGTCAACTCCGGCGTGTCGCTCAGAATACCGGCCTTGTGCGAAGACGCGATCGACTCGGCGGCGATCACACCGCCGCGGAGCGATTTATCGACGTTCAGCCAGAAGTGCTGCACGGTTTTGGCGGCGATTCGCGCGTGCGGCTCGGGTGAGTTGAGCACCAGATCGAGCAATTCCATGTCTTTCACGTTGTGTTGCTGATGTAACCAGAGCGCTTCGAGGAAGTGATGCGCGTCTTCCTTCTTTTGGGAATCGAATTGCTTGAGCCACGCTTTCGTGGCGGCGATCACTTCCTTAGAATCGCGCTCGCTCAGTTCCACACGCGTGCGATGGCGGATGCCGTCGACGGGCGACTTCAAGTTTTCGAGCAAGGCGGCCACGGGCTGCCCGTCGATCGCCACAGGTTTCTGCAAGGGCCGGCCGATGGCCGTCATGCGGTAGATGCGGCCGTGGGCATGGTCGCGGTTGGGATCACGCACATTGTGTTGCATGTGGCCGATGATCACGTTGTGCCAGTCGGCGAAATACAACGAACCGTCGGGCGCGAAGATCGCATCGGATGGGCGAAAATTCTTGTCGCCGCTCATCAGCAGGCCGCGCGACTTGTCCTCGGTCGTGCTGCCATCAGCGTTGGTGACCTTCACGGTCAGTTCGGCTCCGGCCGGTTCGCCCCACACGGCGCCGGTCTCGGGATTACGCTCCAAGTGATAATGCTTGATTCCCAAGAAGCCGATCACGTTGCAAATCAGGAAGTCGCCTTGCATCGACTCGGGAAAATGCGCGCTGCTAA
>JAGQOS010000565.1 GCA_020427265.1 Planctomycetales bacterium | reverse complement strand
CCGCTCCTTCGCCGTTGCTAGCAGTTTGCCGGCGCGAAACGACGAACGCACCAGCGGCCCGGAGGCCACGGCGCGAAATCCAAGCGAAAGCGCGAGTGTTTCCCAGCGTGCAAACTGCTCGGGCGGCACATAGCGGGCCACAGGCAAATACCTTGTGCCGGGACGTCCTGGTGCCAAGTACTGGCCGAGCGTGATGATGTCAACGTCGGCGTCGCGCAGTCGTTGCATCGCCTCGTCAATTTCCGCATCGGTTTCCCCGAGTCCGACCATCAAACTGCTCTTGGTCCACAACTCGCCGCGCAATTGCTTGGCGGCCCGTAAAATTTCCAGGCTCTTGGCGAACGAAGCACGGGGGTCGCGCACCTCGCTGTCGAGCCGCTCGACACATTCCACGTTGTGCGCCAGCACGTCGAGTCCACGCGCCGCGACGAGCATCGCCAATGCTTCGTGATTGCCGTCCAGATCGCTCGAAAGCAATTCGATTGAGGTCGCTGGCAGCCGATCATGCACGGCTTCCACACACGCGCGGTAATGTGCCGCGCCGCCGTCGGCCAGATCGTCGCGGTTGACGACCGTAATCACAACGTGTTCGAGCCCCATCGCCGCGACCGCCGCAGCCAAATGGGCCGGCTCGTCCGGGTCGGGTGGGGCAGGCGTTTTGAGCGTTTCGACACTGCAAAATCGGCACCCTCGTGTGCACGACTTGCCGGCAACCATGAAGGTTGCCGTGCCGCGCGACCAGCAATCGTGCACGTTCGGGCAACGCGCTTCTTCACACACCGTATGCAACCGATTCGAATGCACCGAATCGCTCGTGCGGTTGAACGTTGTCTGGGCGATGCCCGCCGGCAGATTCACGCGTAGCCATTCGGGCAACCGCCGCTGCGGCCGAGTGACAATCGGCAGGGTCGTGTTCTCTGACATCGGGTTCAATTGCGGGACAAAATGCCGTATTGGCTGTATGGATTCTCAGCGGCACACGCCGCAGCGCGCAAAAACAGTAAGTGGGCCAGCGGCACGCTAGCGTGGCCGGGCTCAGATGCGAAAGTGTATCGCCATTCTGGCAACCGTCCAATGCCAGTCGCCACGTTTGGGGGAATATCCCTCGTTGCATCAAGCACTCATTTTCTCGCCAAAATGCGGCCGTTCTTGCCGGAAACCGATTGAAACCAGCGCCGTTGCTACATTACGATAACGGCGTGTTTTCCATGAAGTTGTAACGCTTGGCCAGCCGGCAGATCGACCGTTTGCGCCGCGCGTTGGAGGATTGGCGATGCTGCATTTCCGCATTTTGGCGACTTTCGCAATGATAGCTTTACTGACCGTCGCCGCGACGGCCGAGGCCAAGAATAAGAAGAAGGGAAAACCGCCTGCCAAGGGGGGCGACAAGTCCGCGTCTGCCGCACCGGCGCATCCGGTGCTCGACGCCGCCTTCGGCGACGCGTATCGCAAGATTGGCCTCAATCCCCGACAGTACGGGCAGCTAGTTGAACTTGTGCAGAAGTTCGCGCCGCAAATTGGCAAGGTCCAGGCCGACCTCGACAGCGCCTACACCAAGGAGCAAAGCGAGTTGATCCAGCGATCGCGCGAAATGGCAATCCGCGCCGGTGTGCCGCGTGAGCGGGTGCCCCTGCATATCGCGCGGACCGTGGAAACCTTGGAACTGACCGACGAGCAAAAGCAGCAACTCGCCCAAGCCAAGGCGGCGAAAGCGGCGGTCGAAAGAGATTTCCGCGCCGAAGCGGGCGAATTCCTGAGTAAGGAGCAATTGCAAAAGCTCCTTGGCCAGGCGAACGGAAAGACGCCCCTTAAGAAAAAGAAGTGATCGCACGAGACACCTACGCTGACCGGTGCAGACGACTGGCCCATCGGTCAGCCCGCCGTTGGTGAACGCGTTTCGGCTTGAGCCCCTCTGAGCGAATCTCTAAAATTCGGCGACCATGGCGATGATTTTGTAGGCGTCGCGCGTTGAATCGAGTTCATTTTTGCTTGCCAGAAGGTGTTTTTCATGGAACGTACGTTGATTCTGCTCAAGCCCGACTGTGTACAACGGCGGCTTGTGGGCCGCATTCTGTCGCGGTTCGAGGACAAGGGTTTTAACATCGCCGCGATGAAGCTCATTCAAGTCACACCCGAAATGGCGAAGGTCCACTATGCAGAACACGTGGAAAAGTCTTTCTATCCGGGGCTCGAAGCATTCATTACCGGCGGCCCGGTTGTGGCCTTGATCATCGAAGGCCTGGAAGCCATTCGCGTGGTGCGCGAAATGCTCGGCGCAACGAGCGGCCTGAAGGCGTCGCCGGGCACGATTCGCGGCGATTTCAGTTCCAGCCGTCAAATGAATCTCGTGCACGCCTCCGATGGTCCCGAAGCCGCGCAACGCGAGATCGGCATCTACTTCAAAGAAGAAGAGATCGTTCCCGACACGCCCACGCTCACCCCATGGTTGCGAGCGGCCGACGAATAGACTCGTTGGCCCTGCGCACAATGGAAGCCTTGGCGGTCCCGCGCAGCTACGCGCGGGCCACGTCGCGAAGTTGATCGATCATCGCCTGGGTGGCCGCTTCCACGGCTTCTTGCCAGCGGGCCGCGCCGAAACGCTGCGCGTATTCTTCGCGGCGATGTGCGAAAATAATGCCGCGCGAATTATTGACGATGCCGCCCAGGCCGCGCGCGTCGAACGCCGCCGCCACGTCGGCCGCCGTTCCCCCTTGCGCGCCGAAACCGGGCACAAGAAACCAGGTGCTTTTTTTTTCAATGATCCGCCCACCACCTAGATCTACATTCTTCCCCCACACGACCGCCCCCACGCCACTGTAACCACATTGGCCCACGAGCGGCGCACCGAGCCGATCGACCAACGCGGCCACATGCCGATAGAGTGGTTGCG
>JAGQOS010000564.1 GCA_020427265.1 Planctomycetales bacterium | reverse complement strand
TCGATCCCTACATGGTTTCACCCTCGTCGAGTTGTTGGTAGTGATTGCGATCATTGGCGTCTTGGTCGCCTTGCTGTTGCCAGCCGTGCAATCGGCCCGCGAGGCCGCCCGGCGGACCGAGTGCATCAATCATTTGAAGCAAGTCGCGCTGGCCATGCACAATCACCATACGGCCTATGGCACGCTGCCGATGGGAACCTCGAGCGCGGCGCCCTATTGGGGCCACGGCAGTTGGCAAGTGCCGGTGTTGCCGTATCTCGAACTCCAGGCGCTGCGCGATGAGTATTACGGCTACGACGACCCGGCGGGGCCGGTCTACTATGCTGGTGTGAATCTCGACGGCGCCTCGGGAAAACAAGTAAGCACGTTTCTTTGCCCCAGCGATCAAGTCAGCAAAGACGGGTGGCCCGCATCGGGATCGCCGCCCAAGAGCACGACGTATCACAACTATGTCGTGAACTTCGGCAATACCGCGATCGACGAAACGGCCAAATGGCAGGTGGCAAGCTACCAGGGCCTTACGTTTCATGGCGCTCCGTTTACTTCGGGCAGGCCGCAGGTGCTGGAACGCATTCGCGACGGGACGAGCAACACGATGATGCTATCGGAGATCATCCAGGGAACAGGGCATGACCTGCGCGGCTGCACCTGGTGGGGAACGGGTTCCGGTTTCGAAACGTCGCTCCGTCCCAACGACAGCGCCCCCGATCTTTCCTGGAGCAATTTTTCCTGGTGCAATCCCGATCCGCCGAATCCGCCCTGCGCGCCGCGCACTGGGCCCTATGTGTTCGGCGCACGCAGCCGGCATCCCGGCGGGGTGGTTGTTGCGTTTTGCGATGGGTCGGTCACGTTCGTTGCCGATTCGATTGATACGAACATCTGGCAGGCGCTTAGCACGACCGCTGGCGGCGAGATTGTGGGCGCACTCTAATGAGGCTGCAAGCGTGACGTATTCGAGCGAACGAACCCGCGATGTGGAAATGCCCCGGTTTATTCGGCGGCGCAACGTGCTGCGCCTTGCGGCCGTTCTACTTGCGCTGGCCGCCGGTTGTGGCGAATCGACCGACCGTCTGCACTTGCACGGCGAAATCACTTACCGGGGCCAGCCGTTGGAGCAGGGACATATTACGTTTCTAACCACCGGCCCTTCGTCCGGGCCGGTCTGTGGCGCCGTAATCCGCGACGGCAAGTTCGATATTCCCACGGCGAAGGGATTGAAACCTGGCGCTTACCGCGTTGCGATCTCCTCGCCGGGCGGCGAGGCACCGCAGACACCCGAAGAGATTGCAGCCGGCGCTTCGGCCCGCGCGCTGGAAATGCTGCCGCCAAAGTATAACGGCGAAACCACGCTGACGGCTGAAGTGACGGCCGCTGGGCCAAATCAATTCGATTTTCATCTCGAGTAATCGCGGCTCGCGCCCGTCAAACTTGCGGCAACGCAGTGTTGCCAAGACTCGCGCGCGATGCGGCGCCTTTTGTGCTGCGGTTGAATTGGCGGACAATGGTCTGGTTTCATGATCGTGCCGTCCACAATAAATGCGATGGCCATGAATGGATCGACAATAGCGGTGGCCTAATGAACGACGAAGAACTCCTGCGAAGTTTCGAAGATCAAACGTTGCCGTATGACGCATGGACGCATCGCGCGCATGTAAAGGTCGCATTCCTGTACCTTCGCCAGAACGGCCTGACAGACGATGGCTTTTGGTGCTCCGTCAACAAAATGCGCACCGGCATTCAGAGATATAACGCCGCGCAGCAAGTGCCCGAGGGACCGACATCCGGATACAACGAAACGACTACGGTGGCGTTTATGCAATTGGTCGCGGCAACGATGGCGGCCTACGGCGAACTCTTTCCAACGCCGCATGCCGACGCCTTCTGCGACACCCACCCGCAATTGCGATGCAAAGAGGCATTGCGCCTCTTTTATTCGCCCGCTCGTCGCAGCTTGCCGGAGGCCAAGACGCGTTTCGTCGAACCGGATCTGGCGCCCTTGCCTCGATTCGAGTGAGTCGATGCGAGGCGAGAAGGGCAGATTCGGTTACGAACAGGCCACTACCGAGCGGCTTAAGGGCATGTTAACATCGAAGTTGCGTTCCTGGACAACGCGAGCGGTATGATCCTCGGGATTTCTTCTTTCAATGGCGGAAAAAGACTGCTACTACGCGCGCGACGACCAGCAGTTGGGGCCGGTCTCCTTCGACGATATCAAAAAGCTCGCACGGTCCGGACGACTGGGACGCGACGACTTGATGTGGCGACCCGGCATGGACGATTGGTTGCCGGCTGCCGAAGTGCCCGGTGTCTTTCCCCCTGCGCCGGCGCGGCGTAGCAATCCGCCGGCCCCGCCGGTGCAAGAGACGCCGGACCAGAGGCGGCAGCCGTCGCCGGTTAAGGCTACGAAGAAGGCTGCCGAACCGGTGCGCGTGAAGATTCCCGTGGCGCCGTTGGCGCCCGAACCGGAACCTCCGCCGGCCGCGGCGCCACCGGCCAAGGTCGAAATCGAAACCCCAGTCGGCGAAGTGCAAATCGAAACAGGTTTCGAATCTCCCGGCGAGAGTGTGCCTGCCGCCGAGCCCCACTTCGCTCCGCCGGCCGACGAAGCCGAGCCGCGTGCCGGCGTTGCGCCAGCAGTAGCCGGGACCGGCCTTGCGGAATCGGTTGAGAGTGGAAACGCGGGGCCGCGTGTGGCGTTGTGGCTCATCGCGGCGGCGCTATTGATGCTAGCGAACGTGTATCTCGCCGTTCGCTGGTTTCGCACCGAAGCGAGCGCCGAAATGGGGGGCGTTGCTCTGTTCGTGCTAGCCGTTGATGTGGGCGTATTCCTGATGGCTTTCGCCATCGACCGCGCGCTGGAACTGGGAAGGCGGTAGAGATTACCGCGCCC
>JAGQOS010000563.1 GCA_020427265.1 Planctomycetales bacterium | reverse complement strand
CACGATCTTTGCACGTGGCGAAGCGCGCGAGTCGTCGAGCCGCTCGCTGTTGGCGGCTGGGCTGCTCGTGATGCTGGCTGGCATCGGCTTGCTCTACTACTTCCCTAATTTCAGCGAGCAATTCGCGATGCCGCGACGTTGGGAGTTCCTGTGGCTGGCCGTGGCCGCGCTTATCGGCTGGCGCGCCGTCCGGGCCATCGCCACACCGCGCCCGGCGCACGTGCAAATGGCCGTCAAGCACGCGATCTTCGGGCTATTCATGCTCGATGCCGGTGTCTGCCTGGCCCTGGGCGGCCGGTCCGGCAACATCTGGCCGCTGGCCATCCTGCTCCTCGCCCTTCCCGCCATGGCGCTCGGGCGTTGGATCTATTCCACGTAGGTATCATGTAAAAACAAACCGCCAAGGACGCCATGTTCGCCAAGAAGCAGTCGTGATTTTCGGTAAACTAGCTTTCACTCATCTTGGCGTCCTTGGCGCACTTGGTGGTTCATCAAACTCATAGATTCAAGGGCTCAACAATGCCTTCAACCGTTGTCTTGCTTTCCATTCCCGGCCTGCGGGCCGAAGACCTTGGGTCGATGCCGGCGCTGAGCCAACTTGCCGCCGGCGGCCAGGCCACGCTCGCACCGAGCTTTCCCGCGCTCACGTGCCCGGTACAGGCCAACCTCACGACCGGCGCGCTGCCGGCCGAACACGGTGTGATCGCCAACGGTTTCTTTTGGCGCGACAAGCAGGAAGTGGAAATGTGGACCGCTTGGAACGACTGCATCGAGCGGCCGCAGATCTGGGACCGGCTGCACGAAAAAGACCCGGCGCTCACGTCGGCCGTGTGGTTTCCGCTGCACATCAAAGGATGCGGGGCCGACTACATCTGCACGTTCGCGCCGATTCATAATCCCGATGGCAGCGAATCGCTCTGGTGCTATACGCGGCCAACCGAACTCTACGGCGAGCTGCGCGACGCGCTAGATCATTTTCCGCTCAAGCATTTTTGGGGTCCATTGGCCGGCATTCCGGCGACCGACTGGATTGTCGATTCGGCCACTCTCGCCGCCGAACGTTGGCGGCCGAATTTTTGGACCATTTACCTGCCGCATCTCGACTACGCCGCGCAGAAGTTCGGTCCCGATTCGCCCCAAGCCCTCGCCGCGCTCGCCGAACTCGACGGCGCCGTGGCGCGGCTCGTCGAGCGTTTCCACGCCGCCTACGATGCGCCGCCGCTGTGGCTCGCCGCTAGCGAATACACGATTGTTCCGGTCGACCATGTGCTCTACCCCAATCGCCTGCTGCGCGAAGCCGGGTTGTTGCACGTGCGCGAAGAAAACGGTCTGGAGTATCTCGATCTGGCGAGCCCCGCTTGGGCGTTGTGCGATCATCAGCTCGCGCACGTATTCGTGCGCGAACGCGATACCGCCACGATCGAGCGCGCGGCCGATCTGTTCCGCGGCGCTGCCGGCGTGGCCGAAGTGCTTGTAGGCGAAGAAAGAGCGAAGTACGGCCTCGCGCACCAGCGCAGCGGCGAGATCGTGCTCGTTTCGACCGCCAACAGTTGGCAGGCGTATTACTGGTGGTTCGACGATAGCCGGGCCCCCGACTTCGCCCGCACGGTCGACATCCATCGCAAACCGGGCTACGACCCCTGCGAGATGATCTTCGACCCGGCGACCAAGGGCATCTCGCTCGACGCGACGCTCATCCGCGGCTCGCACGGTGCGCCGGCCGCCTCGGCGTCCCAGTGCGGCGTGTTGCTCAGCTCCGAGCCGAATGTCCTCCCCGGCGACCAACTCCGCGATATCGACGTCGCCAGACTCGTGCTCAAGCAGTTCGGGGTGTGAACGGCTTAGTTACGGAGGCGGCAGGCGTTCTACCGCGTCGCGCGCTTTTCATGCCGGTAAAGAACGGCGCCTTTTTCGTCGTGAAACACGAACGCCAGCGTGGCCGGTTGCTGGCCTTGGGCAGGTGTGCTGTCGATTAGCAGGAAGCCGCCCGAGGCGGGTGTTTGATAGTAGGCGTGCTTGATCAAACCTTGCGGATCGGTCGACTGCGGATCACCAGGCTTGCGCCCTAAACGCGAGTTCGCATCGACCAGCGCGCCGCAGGAAAACTCTTCCAGGCCGCTCGGGTCGATGGCATGGTACTGCCAATGCCGATCACCGCAGACGAAACAAAAGTTCTTCGCCGCACCCGACTTCTGGAGCCAGGCGAAGAATTCGTCGCGCTCGTGTCGAAAGCCGCCGATGTCGCAATGATTGTCGGTCTTGCGCAGATCGTCGGGCCCGATCAGCGGCGTGGGTGAAATGAGCACTTTGAACGTCGCGTCGCTCTCGGCGAGCGTTTTCTTCAGCCACTGCTTCTGCCCCGCGCCCCACAGGGTTTTGTTTGGACCATCGGGCATGGCGTTCGGGCTGCGATACCGCCGCCCTTCGGTAAGCCAGATCTGCAGATCGCGGCTTACGCGATGCGTGCGATAGGTTTTCGCGTCGTGGGCGTCGCTCGGCGCGTATGGAAGTTGCTCGAGCATGGCGCGCAGCGCAAGTTGCGGCGACGGGTCGTAGTCGCCCGTGTTATCGCAATCGTCGTAACGGTAGTCGTGATCGTCGACTTCCCAATACGTAGGCACACGGGCGAACAACTGCCGGTAACGCGGCTGCACGAATTGTTCGTGCCACTTGCGACGCATCTCGCTGAGTGTCTCGGCCCGGGGCTTGTCGGGCGTGTCGTAGTAAACATTGTCGCCGGTTCCCACAAAGAAATCGGGGTCGGTGGCCAGGATCGCGGCCAGCGCCGGGTAACCGAGCGATTTGTCTTTGCCCGCGTAGGGTGGCGGCAGCTTGGTATTGTTCTCGAGCAAATGCTGCTTCAGGTCGATGCGCCGATCGCCATGAAACTTGGCGTAGTTCATGCCGGTCACGAC
>JAGQOS010000562.1 GCA_020427265.1 Planctomycetales bacterium | reverse complement strand
CTCTGCACGAGGATATCATCATCTTTCGATTTGATGATCGCCTCATAGTCCGCCACGGCAGCGTTCAAGTGCTTGGCAGCTTCCTTCTTGTCGATCCAAAGCAGCGAACATCCTTGCTGCATGGACGCATCGGCCGCCGCCAGCGCAGCCCAGGGCTCGATGGGCGTATTCTCGTAATCATCGGCAAGTTTCAGAAAGCCTTCGCGATCCTGTGCCGGCTTCTCGCTCTTGCGGTAATAGGCTTCCCACTGCTCGGCATTCCGTTCCGCCGACTGCTGAGAGAAGAAATTCTTGGCAATCAGCGCGACCAGCAAGGCAATGACGCCAATGCCCACGGTCGATGTATAGGGCTTGGCCTTTTCCAGCCAGGCCGCCAGCCGATCGGCCAGATAGTTGGTTTCCAATTCATGACGCCGTTCGGTCTTCATGACGTCGCTCGCTCCTGGTGACAAAACGCGCAATATAAGGCTGGTTTGGCAACACGGTCAAGGCCGTTTGACAACCTCTGCCTTTTCACCCACATTGTCAGATTCGTCTCGCACCCTTGCAACCAGCGTACGACAAGAATCCTCGGATGGACGGTCTCAACCCTTCCCAGCGCGAAGCCGTTCATACCCTTTCCGGCCCCCTGCTTGTGCTCGCCGGCGCTGGTACCGGCAAGACTCGAGTCGTAACGTATCGAATTGCCGAGTTAATTCGCACTGGTACGCCGGCCGAGCGCATCCTGGCCGTGACATTCACGAACAAGGCAGCCGCGGAAATGCAGGAACGAGCGGCCGTTCTGTTGAAACGCCCTAAATCAGCGCCGCGGCCCGAAATATCGACGTTTCATTCGCTGTGTGTCCGCATTTTGCGCCGGCACATTACGCGCCTCGGCTACCCAGAAAAATTCGCCATCTACGATCGCGGCGACCAGGAAGGCCTGGCGCGCAGCGCCCTGCGGCAGATCCGCGTGCCCGGCGAGGTGCTTCGCCCGGGCGACCTGTTGTGGATGATCAGTAGCTGGAAGTCGGCTGGAGTCCGCCCCGAACAGGCAGCCAACGAGGCTTGTACCGACAAAGAGCATCTCGCAGCCCATGCGTATCGCAAGTATCAGCAGGATCTCAAGCTGGCCGGCGCTGTCGATTTCGACGATCTGTTGCTGCTGACCGAAGAGATCTATCGCCGTTTTCCGGCTGTACGGCGCGAAGACGCACGCCGCTACGACCATTTGCTTGTGGACGAATATCAAGATACCAACGGCACACAGTACGAAATTGTGAAAGCCCTGGCGATGGGACATCGAAATCTTTGTGTGGTCGGCGACGACGACCAGGCAATCTACGGTTGGCGCGGCGCCGAAGTGACGCACATCCTTTCGTTCCATCGCGACTGGCCCAAGGCCAAGATCGTCCGCCTCGAAGAAAACTACCGCTCAACGGCGGCGATCATCGATTTTTCCAATCGACTGATTCGCTTCAATTCACAGCGGCACGACAAACGCTTGCTCGCCGCCCGCCATGGCGGCGAGCGGCCGCGCATCCTGCAATTCGAAGACGAGGAGGTCGAAGCGACCGAGGTCGTCAAGGATTTGCAACGCGAACTTACACGGCCCGGCGTCGAACCCCGTGACGTGGCGATTCTCTTCCGCACAAACGAGCAACCCCGCGCGTTCGAAATGGAGCTGCGCCGCGCCGACATTCCCTACGTATTGCTCGGTGGCATGTCATTCTACGACCGCAAAGAAGTGCGCGACATTCTGGCCTATCTCAAACTACTTGCCAATCGCGACGATGAAGTGTCGCTGTTGCGCGTAGTCAACACTCCGCCGCGCGGCGTCGGGAAATCGACGGTTTCGGCGCTGATGGACTACGCCGTCGCCCAAGGTGAAACGTTATGGAAGACGCTGACAGCCATCGAAACCAACGGCGCGGTGCCGGGTGGGGCCGTCAAAGCCTTGGTTCAATTCCGTGAGCTTATCGAACGGCTCGATGAAACGGCAAACAGCGAACCATTGCCGAAGCTAGCCGAGGAATTACTGGCGTCGATTCACTATCGTGACGAGCTCAAGCGACTCTATCCGCAGGAACAAGATGAGGTGGCCCGCTGGGCCTCGATCGAAGAGCTAGTCAACGCCATGGCGAACTACCAGCGACGGAAGAAGAAAAAGGCGACATTACAGGGATTCCTGGCAGACATGGTGCTCGCCGCCCAGGACGACGCCGACGACAAGGAGTCGCAACTGGCGCGAAACGCAGTCGCGCTGATGACGTTGCATGCAGCCAAAGGGCTGGAGTTTCCGATATGCTACATGGTCGGAATGGAAGAAGGCATTCTGCCACATAAACGGTCGCTGGAGTCGAACGACGCCGCCGTCGACGAGGAACGCCGCCTCTGCTATGTCGGCGTCACACGCGCCCAAGATCGTCTGACGTTGAGCATGGCGCTCACACGCATGAAATGGGGCAAGAAGCGCGAAACGCAGCCCAGTCGCTTCCTTTTCGAAATGACCGGAAAGTCTCAGCATGCAGCCGACGACGTGCCGCCGCCCAAAGGGAAATCGCGCAGCGGCAGACGAAAACAGCGGTCGTAAGCGTGGCAAATCGCTAGCATCGCGGCTCCGCGATTTTTCCGCTAACTGACGATTGGCGGCGATGCGGGCTGCTGCCCGAGGAGTCGTGGATGTCGAAGGCAATCGTGCACTCGCTTAATCGACAGCGGCTAGTTTTCTGCCAAGCGGTTCAGGAACGAGTCGAGAAGCTCGTAGTAGTCGCGCGGCTGCGGGTCATTGTGCGTGCCGCCGGCGATGGTATGGAAATACTTTGCGTTACCGACAGCCGCTGCGTGCAAACGCTGGCCAAATAGGAAGGGTACAACCTCATCGCAGTCGCCATGGCTTTGCAAAATGGGACCGGGATAGTCGCCGATCTTGCCAAGCGA
>JAGQOS010000561.1 GCA_020427265.1 Planctomycetales bacterium | reverse complement strand
CTGACGGCTGCAAGTGACTTTGTGACCGAGTGAGCCGTTCGGCGCATTCAAAGAAGGTTCGGCTTGCCAGATCCTGCCATAGCCCCGGGCTTCTGCCGGTCCGCCTCAGTCCCTTTGACGGGCAATTCGAGGATTTCCCACTTGGCGCCGATGCCGCAGGGTTTCGCTAATCGTTAGAACAAAAGCCGACTGATTTGGCGATATCCTGTCTTCGCGAGAATCCATGTCTCAGGGCCGCGCAGCCGGACGATTGATTGGAACGATGCGTTGCTACCCCGCAAATAACTTTTTGCGCCTAGCCCGGTAGGGAGACCGAGATGAAGTTTATTGACCGACGGAACCGTTGCAACTTTTCAAGCGGCTTAGCTACGTTCTTCTTAACTCTTACGGTAGGCGCCTCCGCGTTTGCGCAGTTCTGTGACACTTTGGAAAACCGTGATTGCGCAGCAGCCCCCGGTTGTGACACTTCGGAGCCTGACGCATTTTGCGATCTGAGTGCAGCCTCACTCGCATGTAATGCCAACTGCGATTGTTGCTTGTGTCGGCAGACCCTACTCGGCGACATTGGAGGAGCGAGAACCTGTCTCGGCAGTCATGGGATCGCCTTCGACGCGGACCTCACGCAATTCTATTACGGCACAGTCGACGGCGGATTACAGCGAGAATTCCGCTATGCCGCGCACGGCGACTACGTCATGAATATCGACGCTCACAAACTCGGCTCATGGGAAGGCCTGTTCATTAAGCTACGCGCCGAACATCGGTTTGGAGAATCGTTGGCTGACGCGACCGGCGCACTTTTGCCAGCAAACCTTTTGGCTGACCTGCCCGCGGCCGACAGCGAAGCACTGATGCTGACCAACGTCTTGTTCACACAAATGCTTTCGGAGACGTTCGGCGTGTTTGCTGGCAAGCTCGACACGCTCGACGGCGACCTGAACGCCTTCGCCCATGGCCGCGGAAAGGCCCAATTCTCGAACGCTGCCTTTGTGGTTACACCGATCGGGCTGCGAACAGTCGTTTACTCGACACTCGGAGCGGGTTTCGTAATTCTGCGAGATGGCGAGCCGTTCCTGACGATGAGCGTGCTCAACGCCAGCGACACGGCCGATACGAGTGGCTTAGAAGATCTTTTCGAAGATGGCGTGGTGCTGGTTCCCGAACTGCGGCTACCCACGTGTTTCTTTGGAATGCCCGGCCATCAACTCTTCGGCGCAACATGGAGCAGCCGCGATTACGCGTCCTTGCAGCAGAATCCGGTCGTCATTCTGCCCAATGTCCCGATTCAACGGCAGTCTGACTCGTGGTCGCTTTACTGGAACTTCGACCAGTATTTTTATGTCGACCCTTGCAATCCGCAACGAGGATGGGGCGTGTTTGGCCGAGCCGGTGTCGCCGACGAGGGCACGAATCCCATTGCGTCCTTCCTTAGCTTTGGTGTCGGCGGCGCGAGCCTGGTTCCTTGCCGCGAAACGGATACTTTCGGCGCAGGTTGGTACTACTCGGAGACCAGCACCGATCTGCTGCCCGCATTGCAAAGTCGACTTGGCCAACTGGGCGATGGCCAGGGTATTGAACTGTTCTACAGCGCCCAAATAACTCCCTGGTTCAATCTTACGGCCGATCTTCAGGTCATCGAACCGGCGCGGCAAGCAGTCGACACGGCCTTGCTCGCGGGACTGCGCGCAAACATGAGTTTCTAACGCCCTCGCGTAGAACGGCGCGTCATTCCGAGCGAGTTTCAATACCGTTTTGCGGCCCAAGGCCCTGCGAAGCGCCATCTGAGCTCGAATTCCACTCGCTAAGCGACTGGAAAAGAACGAAGAACGACGGTACGAACATCAGCGCGAAGAACGTGGCCGCCGTCATCCCGCCCACCACGGCCAAGCCGACGGCGACACGACTGGCGGCGCCCGCGCCGGTTGCCGTGAGCAGCGGCAGAAAGCCGAGAATCGACGAAAAGGCCGTCATTAGAATCGCTCGGAAACGCAAGGCGGCCGCGTTCTGTGCCGAGTCGCGAATGCTTTCGCCGCTACGCCGCTGCTCGCTGGCAAATTCGACGATCAGGATCGCGTTCTTGCTGGCCAGCGCCACGAGCAGCACGATGCCGATCTGCGTGTAAGTATCGATGCTGGCGCGCGCAACCGCAACAGAGATGACGACGCCTAATGCCGCCAGCGGCACGACGGCGACGACGGCGGCGGGACTGGTCCAGCTTTCGTATTGAAAGGCCAGCACGAGAAAGACGCACAAGACAGCCAAAACAAAGATGATCGTTTGTCCGCCCGCTTGCTGTTCCTGGTATGACATGCCGGTCCACTCGTATCCCATCGTATCGGGCAGCTTGGCGCCGGCCATCTGCTCCATCAATTCGATCGCCTGACCGGAACTATACCCGGGCGCGGGTTCACCGTTGATCTGGGCGCTGGGATACATGTTGTAGCGTTGTATCACCTGCGGTCCCAAGGTCTCCTCGACCTGGACGAACGTGCCCATCGGCAGCATATCACCGTGCCGATTGCGCACGTCGAGTGCCAGAATATCGTCGGACCGCAAACGGAACTGCTGGTCGGCCTGGATCATCACCTGATAGGTGCGTCCGAATCGATTAAAGTCATTCACGTAAGCCGAGCCAAGATAGGCCTGCAACGTTCCGAACACGCTGCTGAGCGGCACGTCGAGCGATTTAACCTTCTGGCGATCCACATCGGCAAAGAGCTGAGGCGTGTTTGCGCGGAAGGTCGTGTTCAGCGCGGTCAGGCCCGATTGGGCGTTGCCGTCCTGTACGATCTCGACCGCGAAGTCTTCGAGTTGGGTAAGGCCGGCCTGTCGCTTGTCTTGCAACTGCATCTGGAAACCGCTGGCCACGCCGAGGCCGTCGATCGACGGCGGCGAAAACGCCACGCCGATGCCCTCTTCC
>JAGQOS010000560.1 GCA_020427265.1 Planctomycetales bacterium | reverse complement strand
AATTGTCGAATTGAAGCCGCGACCGCGTGGTTTTCATCTGATTACGCACGAGGTTGCCGCGGCCATTCCCGAAATGGCTGAGTTAGAAGTCGGCCTGATGCACGTGTTTTTGATGCATACGTCTGCCTCGCTGTCGATCAACGAAAATGCCGATCCCGATGTGCCGCTCGATCTCGAGTCGTCGCTTTCGGCGATCGCGCCGGAGAACTTCCCGTATCGGCACACCTGTGAAGGAAGCGACGACATGCCGGCGCATGTGAAGAGTTCGCTGCTGGGATGCTCGTTGACTGTGCCGATTCGCCAAGGTCGTTTGGCGCTAGGCACCTGGCAAGGGATTTATCTTTGCGAGCATCGCAACCGCGGCGGCCGCCGACGATTGGTCGTAACACTCGAAGGTGAATGAGTCGCTCATTGCGACTGCGGGTTCTCTGTGTGATCTTGGTTGGCCAGGCCGTCGACCTTGCGGATCGAAGCCTCGAAGACCTTGCCGCGCCGGATACGGCGGACGGTGAATCGCACGCCGTTTTCAACGATTTCATCGTTTGGCTTGAGCGGCTTCGCCAGCCGTTTTTCTAACCAGGGCGACAGGGCTAATTCCGTTTCGTCGAGTTTCAGGCCGAGCGAATGGTTGATCTCCGCCACCTGCACGCCGCCGCCGATCATCCACAGATCGCCACCCAGCGCGTGGATCATGCGCGGCAGGCGATCGAATTCGTCTTCGAGCTCTCCGAGAAATTCTTCCACGAGATCTTCGAGCGTGACCATGCCGAGCGTTTTCCCTTGCGCATCGTGCACGATCGCGATATGGGCATGTTCATCGACAAACGCCTGCAGTAGCCGCGCGGCGGGCTGGTCGGCGTCCATCATGCGCACCGGGCGGGCGATGCCGTGCAACGTGGCCGATTGCGGATTGAATCGCAACGAGTAAACGATTTCCTTGAAGTTGACGTACCCCAGGATCCGGTTCGGGTCACCTTGCTCGCAAAGCGGATAGCGGGTGTGCGCGTCCATGTGAGCGGCAAGCATCGCTTCGTTGAGCGACTGCGACGTGCTGAGAAACGAGACCTGCGGCAGCGGAATCATGACATCGCGAACCGAGAGTTGCGAGAGCCGCGATCCGTAGGTAATGATGCGTTCTTCATGCTTGGTGATTTGGCGCGACAATCGCGCCATGCCCGCCAGGGCGGCGATTTCGTCGAGCGTCGCCGGGCGTTGGTGCGGATCGGTAGCGCCTTCCAGAGGCCGATTGATCCAACGGATCACGAGAATGAGCGGGTGAAACACGTTCACCAGAAACTGCAGCGGTCGACCGGTGAGTGTGGCGATGGCGCTCGCGTAACGCACACCCATAGTCTTGGGTAGAATCTCTGTGAATTGCAGCATCAGGAAGGTGAAGATGAGCGAGAAGACCCAGATCCACTGCGGACCAAACTGCTTGTCGAACTCGGCGCCGGCGATGGTCGCCCCCACGGTATGCGCCGCGGTATTGACGATCAGAATGACCGAGATCGGCCGGTCGATCTGCTGTTTGAATTGCTGCCAGATCTTGCCCAACTTGGGGCGTTTGGAACTGATCGTCGCCACCTGGCTCGGCGTTAGGCTCAGCAACGTGGCCTCCATCAGCGAGCAGAGCGCCGAAAGCGAGAGGGCGAAAAGCACAGCAAGCAGCAGCAAAAACATGAGCAAATCCCGTCATTCGAAAACTAATGTCTCGCGCATCGCCTCGTCACCAATCGAGTGAGCGAGGCCAACGAATCGACCGCAAGCGCGACCGCGTCACGGGCAATGGTATCGCATGGATCGATTGCGGCACACCCCGGCCGGCTAAGGGCCGAACGCATCGGCTGGCCTGCGCCATAACGCCGGTGTTTGGTGGAAGTAGCCGCTCAGAACCTCGTACAACTCCGGGTGCACGCGTTCGAACGACCAGGGCGTTTGGAAAAAAGCTTCGCTCGCCACGGCAAAGAACTCCGATGGTTCGGTCGCGCCGTAGCAATCGAGCAGCGTCGGCCGGCCGCGTTGGCAATCGCGCTGCAACCGCTTGAATTCCCGCTGCAAAACCTCGGTCCAGCGTTGCGCCTCGTCGGGCGAATCGATGGCCGGAACGCCGTCGACCTCGCGGCCGTTGAGCATGTCGAGTTGGTGGGCGAATTCATGGATGACCAGATTCCGACCTTCGTCCGGACCTTGGCCGCCGGCTAGAACATCGGGCCACGAAAGAATGACCGGACCGCGATACCAGGCTTCACCCGAGCGGGCCGCTTCGTGCTCGGTAACGATGCCGGTTTCATCGCGATCGAAGTCGCGCGCCAAATACGCATCGGGATAGAGCAAGATGGAAAGTACGCTGTCGAAGTAGTCGTGTGGCAAATGCAAGACAAGCAGCGCGATCTGGCCGGCCACGGTCACTCGCATTTCATCGTCGAGTTCCACTCCGCGGCACCCTTCCCAATTTTTTTCGGCCACGAAGATACGCGTGTCGTCGCGCAAGCGTGCCTGCTCGTCGGGAGTCAGGCACGCATATTGCCAGAGATTACGCTGCAGGATTTCGAGCCACGCCTCGGGGAAAGGCGCCTCGCGCAGTTTCGCTCGCCGACGGTCTTGAAACCAGGAAAAGATCATGCGTTGAATCGACGACGCCCGCTTCGCACCGGGTTTGTATCTTCCTGTTTGCAAATCAGAGCGACGATCGTTGCCGGAGCGCCTCGTAAAACAGCACGCTCGCCGTCGCGGAAACATTCAAGCTATCGGCTACGCCGTGCATCGGCAAACGGATTGCTTCAACATCCTCGCCGTCCCATATCGACGACAACCCCGCGGCTTCGCTGCCCAGCACAATGGCTGCTCGCTGTGCGAAGTTTGCTTGCGTGTAGGGAATGCTGGCATCGACCCGGGCGGCAAAAATATGGAATTGATGATCCC
>JAGQOS010000055.1 GCA_020427265.1 Planctomycetales bacterium | reverse complement strand
GGGCTCGAATTCTGAGGCTATCGGGCTTCGCCTTGAGGCGCAAGCGACAAGCCGCTTTTACCCTCGTCGAACTCTTGGTCGTGATCGCGATCATCGGCGTTTTGGTCGCCCTGCTCTTGCCGGCCGTGCAAAGTGCGCGCGAAGCGGCTCGACGCTTGCAGTGCAGCAACAATCTGAAGCAAATGGGCTTGGCGCTGCACAACTACCAGTCGGCGTTCAAGGTGTTTCCATCCGGCTCGCGTTCGCATGCCGTGGCCAACGTGTGGACCTGGGGGTTTTCCTGGCATGTCGCCATTCTGCCCTATACCGAGCAGACGGCGCTGTGGGACCAGCTCGATCATACGGGTGAACAGGGTACGGCGGCTGGTTCGAGCCTTCCTCATACCGGGCTAATCTACGACAACGGTTCGACACAATTTAACACGTACAACGGTCGCCTCGTTGCCGGCCAGGTGATCAGCTACATGGCCTGCCCTTCCTCGCCGCTCGACCTGTGGGGCTTGAAGGGAACCGTCGTTCCCGGCAATCCCGGCGCGCAGTCGCCCATGTATACGGCCGTGACCGGCAGCATCGAGCATGTCAGCGCCGAGGACAAGCAGAGCCAGGGCAACCCGCATCGGCACGTTTGCATTCGCTCGCGCGGCGGTGTGTTGATTGGCAACGCGTTCCTTTCATTTCGCGATATTCGCGACGGCGCCACGAACACGATCCTCGTGGGCGAACAATCCGACTGGTGCCGAGGCCCCAACGGCCAGCCGATCAATTGCCGTAGCGACTACAACCATTCGTTCACGATGGGCGCGACACCCGAGGCGCACGAAGACGACCGCTGGTTCAACACCACGACCGTTCGCTACGAGATCAATCACAAGGAGTGGAGTTCGCCGGGCGTGGGAAACCAGTACTACGCCTGCAATCGGCCCATCCAGTCGGCGCATCCCGGCGGCGCGCACGTGGCCCTGGCCGACGGTTCCGTACACTTCCTCATCGAGTCGCTCGATCTCGAAACGCTCTACCATCTGTCGGATCGCGACGATGGCGAAGTGATCGCCGAGTTTTGATGCGGATTCGCGAGCGTGTTGCTGCTGTCGGCGAATGAAAGTCGACGCCTGTTCTGCCCTCAACCCTCAACCCTCAATGTACCCCATGCAGCTCTCATTCAAGCTCACGTTCTGCCTGCTCACGCTACTCATGCACGCTGGTTGCAACTCGCAATCCGTCGGCCAGGTTGCCGGGAAAGTCACTCTCGGTTCGCAACCGCTTACGGGTCATATGATCATCTTTGAGAACGACCAGGGCGTTTCGGTCAGCGCGAATCTGGCGGCCGATGGCTCGTATACCCTGCGCACGAGTGAATTGAACGGTTTGCCGCCGGGCGAGTATAAGATCGCCATCCGGCCGGGCAATATCGGCACGGGTGAAGCCCCGCTGGTTGGCGGCCCTGAGGAGAATTCCGCCGCGCCCGAAATCCCGACGCTCTACCACAACAGCGCCACCAGCGGCCTCTCCGCCACAGTCAACGCCGGCGCCAACGAGCCGTTTGACTTTGTCGTAGGACGGTAACTGGCGGCCGAAAACGCAGAGGCCGTCTATATTGCTGGGCACCGACACATCTTGGCGAAATTAGGAGTCGCCAGGAACACGATGAGGCGCGCATAAAAGCCCTGGGACGACAATCTCCAATCTGACAATGCCTTCGGTTCCCCAACCATGTCTCGTACGCAAATATTCGAGAGGGAGAACACTAATCTTCACTAATTGTCGCTGATTCATTTGAGCGGAGATTAGCGCCGATGAGTGTTCCTTGCTTACTGCACTTGGTTGCTGTGAGCGGCTACACCGTCGTTCTTTGCGCTCTTTGCGGCGGTTCACTCGGCCAGCCAGCTACCGTCTGCTTCGCGCTGGAATGTCAGATGCCGGCGCCAATGGTCGTCGTCCAACTCGGGAAAGTCGGTGCGCAGATGAACGCCGCGGCTTTCTTCGCGCCGTAACGCCGCTTCGATCGTAATGCGGGCCACGGTAAGCATGTTCTGCAGTTCCCAGCCGTCGGGAGAATTGAACTGCCGGGGCAGCACGTAGCGGCACCAGCGGTCGATCGATTCAGCGGCGTTGGCCAGGCGTTGCCGGTCGCGCACCACGCCGGCCGCACGCCACATGGTGGCTTTGACCGAATTGCGGATGTCGGCCAGATCGAGCGGTTCGCCGTCGGCCTCGCGCCAATCGGCTTCGAGCGGCAAGGCGTGAAAGTCGTCGTCGATCGCTTCCGCGGCGGCCGACGCACACTCGCCCGCGCGCGCTCCGTACACCAGCCCCTCCAGCAAGCTGTTCGAAGCCAGCCGGTTCGCGCCATGCAGGCCGCTCGACGTGGCTTCGCCGGCGGCGAACAACCCGGGCACGGTGGTGCGCGATTCGGCATCGACCTTCAAGCCGCCAATCATGTAATGCGCACCCGGCCGCACGGGAATGCGGTCCTTGGTAATGTCGAGGCCGAACTTGGCGCACATTTCGCGAATGCCGGGAAAGCGGCGCACGACAAGCTCGGCGTCTAGATGGCTCAGGTCGAGGTAGACCTTGCCTTCGTGCGTCTTTTCCATTTGGGCCACGATCGATTGGCTCACGATATCGCGCGGCGCCAGTTCCGCCCGTTCGTCGTAGTCGGGCATGAACCGGTAGCCGGTCTGATCGACCAGGAAAGCCCCTTCGCCGCGCACCGCTTCGGTAATCAGATTGCGGCTGCTGCCGGCAATGTAGAGCACGGTCGGATGAAATTGCATGAACTCCATGTCTTGCAATCGCGCGCCGGCCCGGTAACCGATGGCATGGCCGTCGCCCGTGGCGACGGGCGGATTGGTCGACTCGCGATACACCTGGCCCACGCCGCCGGTGGCCAAAATGGTTTGTTTGGCCCAAACCAAGGTCTTGCCATGGTCCGGGTTCCAAACCAGCGCCCCGCGGCACGCGCCTTCGCTGGTAAGCAGATCGATCGAAAACGTGTCTTGCCAGATCTGCACATTCGATCGCGAAAAAACGTGCTGAATGATCGCCCGCATCACTTCTTTGCCGGTCGCGTCGCCCAAGGCATGCACAACGCGATGGTGGCTATGGCCGCCTTCTTTACCCAGTTCGAGATGCCCGTTTTCCTCGTCGAACACCGTGCCCCAGCGAACCAGTTCGGCAATGCGCTGCGGTGCTTCGCGCACCACGCGCTCGACAACTTCTAAATCGCATAGCGAGCCGCCGGCGCGGAGTGTGTCGGCCACGTGGTTTTCGAACTCATCGGCCGGGTCGAGCACGCCGGCAATGCCCCCTTGGGCGTAGTGGCTGTTCGACTGCTGCAACGAGTCCTTCGTGACGACGAGAACCGAGAGACGCGGGTCGACGGCGATGGCGGCGCGCAAACCGGCGATCCCTCCGCCCAGAATCAGCACATCGGCGAACATGTGCGGCTGCCGCTTGGGATGAAACGGAGCCAAGTAACGCGGAACGGTAAAGGTTGAGGAAGGTGCGTTCAAGGATCACGCCTTCTCTGGCTCAAGGCCTCGCTCGAGCAACCAACGCTTGAGCGATTCCTGACTCTCACCAGATGGCTTGCCCGTAAGAAGGTTCTCGATACTGACATCTTCATCGAGATCGGGCCAATGAACTCCGCGGCCACCGCCGATCAGCCGCCACGTCGCAAGTTCTTTGGGGGTCGCATGGCTCAAGCGGGGAAACCACGCCACCGGAACGGAAATCGTACGCCCGTCGGTCAATTCGACGGAGAGCGTATCGGCATCGACGGCGACCGTCTTGGCAAACGCGGTCGAATCAGTCGCGGAAGAATTCATCCCAGGCATCCAGTAGGAGTTGTTGGTTGTCGACGACCTTGGCCTCGATCACTCGCAGCGCTCGCGAAGTGAATCCGTCGCTACGTTGCATACGGACTGGATCGAGCCAAAACTTGGCCTCCGCGCCATCGCGTTCCACATGCACATGCGGCGGTTCCTCACGGTCGCCCGAATAAAAAAAATCGATACGGACCATCGCGCAAAACCGTCGGCATACGAACGATTGTAGATGCGTCGTCGCGACGCGACAAGTTAGACCCTAGTCGCCGCTCGACAAGCCCTTCTGATACGCCCGTAGGCGTTCCGCGTATTCTGGCGGCACCGGGGCGCGGAACGATTCGCGCAGCTCGCGGAGATTGTCGGCCGTGTGTTGGCGCTCTTGTCGCACCTGATTGGGTCGCAGGCCGAGGCTGCGGAGCGACTGGTTCCATTCGCGCTGGGCGTTGGCGTCGTTCGATTGGGCGGCCTGTTTCATCTGCTTCCACCGCGCAAGAAACTGGCGCAAATCTTCGCGGCTCCAGCCGAGTTTGTCGAGCAGTTCCGGGTCGACCTGGTCGTTCTGGGCATCGTCTTCCAAGCGTTTAAGCACCAGGTCGGTTGCTTGGCGCGCGTATTCGAGATTCGGATCGTCGCCGCCGATTTCTTCGCCAAACTCTGGCGCATTGGGTGGGCGGCTGCCGCTCGCTTCGCTGCCACCGGCGGAACCATCGCCACGTTGGCCTCCGCCGGGCGAGTCGCCGCGCTCGCTTGGCCGTTGCGAATCGGGCGAGCCGGCCGCATCGCCCTGCTGGTTGCCGGCACCCTCTTCGCCCGCGTTGGGCTCACCTTGGGCCGCTTGTCCCTTGCCGGTTTTGCTGCCCTGCCCAGGCGGCTTGCGCGCTGATTTTCCGGTGGGCGAATTCGACTCGACATCGTCGCCCGCGCGGTCCGAGGTTTCACCATTGCCCGCTTCTTCGGCGCGGCTGCTACCTTGCTCCGACGACGTATTCTGCCCTTCGCCGCCGGTGCCAGGCTGCTTGGAGCTTTGACCGCCTCCTTCTTCGCCGCCGCCTTGGCGGCCGCCACCCTGGTTGCTCGACGAGTCGGATTCTCGCTTGCCGTGGCCGGGCGACTTGGGTTGGTCGGCCTTGTCGGAGCGTTGCCCGTCGCTGGAAGTTTGCTTTTGATTGTTCTGCGCCGCATCGGTTTCCGGCGGGGGCGATTTACCTGGCTCTTGGTTCGGCGAACCGGCTCCCGCTTCGCCCTTGTCGTGCTGCGAGTCGCCTCCAGCCGATGCCGTATCTTGTGGCTTATGGCGATCGTCGCCCGCTTGTTGCGCTTGCCCCGTATTGCGGGCCGCGTCGCCTTGGCCGGCGGAACCGTCGGGTTGCTGCTCGTCGGCGCCGCCGCCCGACGGGTTGCCGCGTTGCGCTTCCGGCGAACGGGCATCGCCGGAAGCGTCACCGTCTGGGGCGTCGATATTCTTCGCGTTGTTGCCGTCCTGGCCCTGCGGCGGTTTGCCGGTGGGCTGACCTTTACCTGGCATGTCGCCCTTCTCGCCGTCTTGCGGACCGGCGCCGGGTTGCGGATCGCCTTGGCCGTCGCCGGCGGCATCTTGGCTATCGGGTGAAGGCTCGCCCTGCCCCGAAGCGTCCGGCGGTTGCGACTGCAAATGCTCCCGAATACGCTCGAAGGCGTCGGCATCTTGCGAGCCATCCGATGCCACGGGGTCGCCACTGCCCTCGCCCGGCTGATCACCTTGCTCCGCCGACGGCTCACCGGCCTGATTGCTGGGCTTGCCGCTATTGCCTCCCTTCCCTGCGTTCGACGAATCGCTCTGTCCTCCGCTCGAATCGGGAAGGCCCCCTTCGCTACCTTGATTGCCTTGGCCATCCTGGCCTTGCTCCGCATCTTGTTGGCCCGACTCCTCGCCGCTCGAACCCTTTTCGCCGTCTTGCTGCGAGTCGTTCGAATCGGAATCTTCGCGCGGCGATTCTCCTGGATTGTTTGCCGACTCGCCGGGTTGTTCATCCGGTTGCGAGCGGCCGTTCGGGACGCGCGGTCCGGTTACGATCAAAAGTCGTTTTTCGGTCAACGTGGTGTTCGGCGCGGGCGATTTGTTGTCGCGCGCGCCGGCCCAATAGGTGAGCCGATCGCCGGCCTTCAGCCCTTCGGCCGCCGGTCGGAAGACATATTTTCGGTTGAATTGCCCAATCACCGGTTCCGCTAACAGTTGCCGTGCGACCGCTTTACGCCCGCCGAGCGTTCCCAGCAAGTGAACTTCGGCCAAAGCGAAATCGGGGTCCTTGGCGTTGATCTCCAATTCGACCTGGCCATCGACCGGCACTTCGATGGACGTCTCCGTGGGCGCCAGAAATTCGATTTCCGGGGCGAGATCCGGCGTGACTTCGATGCGATGTTCGACAGGCGAACTGTTCTGCCGACCGTCCTTGTTCGTAAAACGCAGGCAATAACTGGCTGCCGTTGGCGTGCGCCGATCCGATTTCAATGTGAGCGGGAAGCGAATCGTGGCTTGCGTCCCTTCGTGCCGTAGTTGCTTATCGCCCGCGCCATCGCAATTGAAATCGATCGAAGCCGACTCGATTAAATGATTCGTCCGCGCCGTGATCGTGACCGTCGTTCCCTCGATTGCCGACAGGTCGCCCTGCCGCGCGACTGAATGGTTGGCGTACTGCGTGTAGTCGGGGTAGTCGTATTCGACGCGCTCGACCCAAATGGTTGGGGCCGCGACCACGCGCAATTCGTAGGTATACGACCGCGCATCGCCGGCCTCGATGCGATAGCTCAGCGGTTCGGATACACCGTCGGTCTCTTCGGGGAGCCAGCCTTGATATAGATTCGCGTCGTCGGCCGAACGCACGAGTGCGATGCGCCGGTCGGTTTGTTGCGAATCTTCCGAACTGTAGACAATCTCTGCCGCCTCATCGTCGTGCATACCGCGGATGCGCGCTGATATTTGCAAACGCTCGCCGCGCACGACTTCGAGATCGTGCCCGGGTCGAATTTCGCTGATTTCGACACGGCTAGCCGGCAGAATCTCCGCCCAGGGCGCCAGCATGCGGCGGATCGATTGCCAAGGGCTCTTGGGCGAAAGAACCTGGTACAAGGCGGCAACAACGACAATCGTCAGAAACGCATAGCCGACGCGGATCGCCTTCGACTGATCGATCACCAGATCGGCGGAACTCGCTTTCAATCGCTGGGCCGTCTGCTGCTCGATCGCCTGATACACCGGGGCCGACACGCCGCGGGGGTCTTGCCGAAAGAAGATGAAATTGATCAGCGTATTCTTCAGCGTCGGCGCGCCCCGTTCGAGTTCGCGCGCCGCGAAAGCGGGATTCAAGTCGCGCAGCAACATCGGCACGATCCGCCGTGCGCTGAACACGCCGACACCGGCAAGCAGCCCGAGCAGCAACAGCCAACGCCCCCCGGCACCCAATCCGCCGGAGACCAGCCACTGGTCGATGACGATGGCCAGCAGCAAATAACCGATCACACCAGCGGCCAGTACGACGAGATTCGTGGCCAAGTCGACCAGTTTTAACCCGCGACTCGCCTTGCGGATCTGTTCGCGGATCTGCTGATCGGCCGCAGAATCGATGCTGCTCGGTGCGCGTTGGACGGCCGTTGCCATGAGAAGAAGAGCGATTGAACGAAGGTTTGGTATCTGTTCCGGCGACGATTCGCGGGCGGCGAAAGCCGTTGGTCAGGCACGAGCGAATCGACGTTATCTATTATAGACGAAGTTCGCCCGGGAAAAGATCCCTGAAACGGCAGAAAGCCCATCGAGAATGCCGTTTCGCAACACGAGCGTCTGTCTTAAACTCGTCCTCCATGATCAGTCCAGAACAATTTCGCGCCCTGGTCAGCGGCCAGCGGCGCGGGCCGATGGCCACGCTAACGCGCTGTGGCCTGCGTTTGGCCGAATCGCCGTATGCCTGGGCCATGCGGGTGCGCAATTGGCGTTACGATCAAGGTCGGGCGGAAATTACCCAGGTTGACGTTCCCGTAGTCAGTGTCGGCAACCTGTCGATGGGCGGCACGGGAAAGACTCCGCTGGTGGAATGGATTGCCCGCTGGTATCGCCAACGCGACGTGCGCGTGGCGCTGATCAGCCGCGGCTATGGCGCGGAACGCGCCGGTGCGAACGACGAGGCGTTGGAACTCGAGGAACGTTTGCCTGACGTTCCCCATCTGCAAAATCCCGACCGCGTCGCCGCCGCCCAGGTCGCTGTCGACGAACTGGAAATGCAGGTGCTTGTGCTCGACGACGGTTTTCAGCATCGGCGGTTGTATCGCGATCTCGACATTGTGCTGCTCGACGCACTCGAACCCTTTGGCTACGAGCATGTCTTCCCGCGCGGCACGCTTCGCGAGCCGCCGCGCGGATTGGAGCGGGCCGATGTCGTGGTCCTTTCCCGCGCCGACGCCGTCGACGCCGCAGAGCGCGAGCAGATTCGCACCCGCGTCGCCAAACTGGCGCCCGCTGCGCTCTGGTGCGAGTTGGTCCATCGGCCGCGCCGAATGCTCAACTGTTCTGGTGACGAATTGCCGCTCGACGCCTTTGCGGGGCAGCGCGTGGCCGCGTTCTGCGGCATCGGCAACCCGGCAGGATTTCAGCACACGCTCGAACAATGCAAGTTCGAAGCGGCGGAATTGCGTGCGTTTGCCGATCACTACGATTACTCGCGCAAGGACCTCGATGAGTTGACCGCATGGGCGCGCGACAGCGGCGCCAAGGCCGCGATTTGCACACACAAAGATCTCGTCAAATTGCAAGTGCTTCGGCTGGGCGACATCCCGCTATGGGCCGTGTCGATCGAAGCGACCTTTTTGGCTGGACAAGCCGAATTCGAAGCGAAACTGCCGCCGGTCGAACCATAGCGATCGGCCCTGCTCGAAGCTGAGCTACGGTGATTCCGCCGGGACAGCGGCCGCCGGTGCTTGGCGGTCGTTGGTTGCCCGCACGCCCAGAAATACGCCGATCAGCAAGCCGGCCGCGAGTGTGCCGGCGAGCAACGCGTAGGGCAACGAGGAACGGCGCGGCGGCCTGGCGTTTGGCGCTGCGCGGGGAAATCGAATGCGTACCAGGCGTTCCGCTTCCATGTCGGCCAGGATCACGCCGTCGACGTCGTAAACGAGCGAGTACTCGAGCAACTGCCGACGCGTAGCTCGCGACGCCGGGTTCGGCGCCGATTGGCCCGTCTTCACTTCCACGACAAAACGCTCGCCGGCACGCTGAGCCAAATAATCGGCGCGCACAGTGACAGCCACCCACTGGTCGTCGACCCAGAGCCCCGATTCGCGCGTCGCCTGGTCGTCGAGAATCTCGAATCCTTCGCGCTCGAGTAAGGCGAGAGCCGAGGCTTCGCCTACGCGTCCTTTGCGAAAGCGGGCGCGCATGCGCCGTTGATCAGACCAACGCTGGACTTTCAAAGCCGCGTAAGCACCGATTACGAGTAAACCGGCAGCCAGCAGTAGATAGACGACACTCATCGAGATTTCCACGATCTAATCCGGCCAGAGACGGTCTAATCCGGCCAGAGACGGTCTAATCCGGCCAGAGAGTGCAAATTGGGCGAACTACGGTAGGAAAACGGGCCGATTCGCACTAGATCACTCCGC
The DNA here is from genome assembly GCA_020427265.1 of Planctomycetales bacterium. Classification (GTDB taxonomy): domain Bacteria; phylum Planctomycetota; class Planctomycetia; order Pirellulales; family JAGQOS01; genus JAGQOS01. The sequence goes on along the minus strand of JAGQOS010000055.1, from coordinate 6,864 downwards.
TTTCCGCCAAAATTGGGTGGAATCGCGATGGCGTTGCGGGTGTAATAAGGGTTTGTCAGCCAAAGGGGCGGTAGCAAACCGCCCGTTGGTGAAGAGCTCGATGAGATTCCGGCAAGCAACGAACAGCTATTGGCTGATCGACGCCGTGCGACTACGATCTCGCGACATTTTGTTGCGGTCCGACCGAGGCGGTCGCTGCGCTCGTTCGTTGAAAGTCGAGAACCAGGATAGCTTTGCATGCAAAAGACGGCGCTGATTACCGGCATTACCGGCCAGGATGGGTCGTATCTGGCCGAGCATCTGCTCGGCGAGGGATACACGGTCGAGGGTGTGGTGCGCGCCGAAGGGAGCGGCAACCGATCGCGGATCGCAGCGATCGAAGATCGCCTAACCCTGCACACGGCCGACTTGCTCGACCAGGCCTCGATGGCGCGGTTGATCGAGCGCGTGAAACCGCACGAAATCTACCATCTTGCCGCCCAGACGTTCATTCCTACGAGTTGGGCCGAGCCAATCATGACCGCCGAGGTCACCGGATTGGCCACCGTGCGAATTCTCGACGCCATCCGCGAGGTCAATCCGGAGATTCGCTTTTACCAGGCGAGCAGCAGCGAAGTGTTCGGCCAGGCCGAACACTCGCCTCAGAATGAGAAGTCGGCGTTTCGGCCTCGAAACCCCTATGCTACGGCCAAGCACTACGCCCATTCGATCACGGCCAACTATCGCGATTACCACGGCTTGTTCGCTTGCTCGGGCATTTTATTCAATCACGAATCGCCCCGCCGCAACGAACAGTTCGTCACGCGCAAGATCACGAGAACCGCGGCCAAGATTCGTGTCGGTCAGGCCAACGAACTGCGTCTCGGCAACTTGCTCGCGCGTCGCGACTGGGGCTTTGCGGGCGACTACGTCCGTTCGATGCGACTCATGCTGCAACTTCCCGAGCCCGAAGACTTCGTCATCGGCACGGGCGAGGCCCACAGCGTGGGCGAATTTGTCGAGGCTGCGTTTTCGTATTTAGGCCTCGATTGGAAACAGCACGTCGTCGTCGATTCCCAATTTTATCGACCCGCCGAAGTGCATCCGCTCATCGCCGATCCGCGTAAAGCACATGCCGTGCTCGGCTGGCGGCCCCAGGTGTCGTTCGAAGGACTCGTGCGCATGATGGTCGATGCCGATCTGGCGGCATTGGGCGAGGATGGCCAACGCGTGAGAAAGAGTTTGCACGCCGCCTAAATCTCGAAGCCGGTATTCCAATTCGCGAAAGGATTCGCGCCATGGCTGCTCCCATTACCGTGATCATTCCGTGCAAGGATGAAGCGGTCAACATCGCCGACTGCATTGCATCGGTTCGGCCGATCGCCGCGGAAATTTTGGTCGCTGATTCCGGCTCGTCCGACGAAACGCTCGAGATCGTTGCGCGGGCGGGCGGGTGTCGCGTCATCGAACGCGAATACGTCGACTCGGCGAATTTCAAGAACTGGGCGATTCCTCAGGCCACGCACGAGTGGATTTTCCTCATCGATGCCGACGAGCGGCTCACACCCGAACTGGTCGCCGAGATCCAGGCGATCGTCGCGCGTGCGCCCGAGAAAGACGGCTACTGGGTCTATCGGGCCAATTACTTTATGGGGAAGCGAATTCGTTTCTCCGGCTGGCAAAACGACCGCGTGATCCGGCTGTTTCGACGCGACGTGAGTCGCTACGAAGACATCCTCGATCATTCCGAAGTGCAGCTCGCGCCCGAGCGCGTGGGCCGGCTCCGCCACCGGATGCCTCACTTCACGTATCGTTCCTACGATCAATATTTCCCCAAGTTTCATCGCTACACCAAGCGATCGGCGGCGTTTCGCTACAGTCGTGGACGCCGACCCAGTGGCCTGCAATTGTTGCTCCGCGGACCGTTCCGTTTTCTGCGATCTTACATTTTGAAGCTCGGCTTTCTCGACGGCCTTGCCGGCCTGCAACTCTCGGTGCTGTCGGGGTTTTATTCGTATATGAAAGAGGCCCGGCTGTGGGAACTCGATCAGCAGGCGCGCCTCGATAGGCATCGAGCCAGCGAAGCCGACTGTTCGGAGCCGCAGCGTCGGGCGGCCTGAAATTCGCCTCCACTCGGTAAAGCCCTAACGCACCTCGGGATTTGCTTCCGAGCCGCCATTTCGTACTACCCGGCGGACCGGCAGTTGCTATCATACGGGCTCCTAGTGCCCGTTGCCGACGACCTATAGGAGAGCCCGCCATGTCGTACGATCCCAGCCAATTCGAGCAAGGTGGCCAGTTCGGCCAGCCCGCACCGAAGAAAAAGAAGTCGGCCGTGCCGATGGTCGTGGGAATCATCGTCGGCGTGGGATTGCTCGCCATCGCGCTGTGTTGTGGCGTCGGCGTGTGGGTGATGAACTTGGGTATGTCGACGGTTGCCGAAGTGCTCCAGGAGCAACTAAAAGACGATCCGCAAATTCAGGAACATATTGGCGAGATTGAATCGTTCGACTTCAGTTGGTTGGAGAACTTCAACAAGAAAGACGGCGAAGATGCGATGGTCTTCAACATCGAAGGTTCCAAAGCCAACGGCAAGCTCGTCGTTAAGGGCGGCGGCCCCAATGCAGCCCAAGGGGCCTCGAACGCCGAGTTACGCCTGGAGAACGGCGACGTAATCGAAATCGATCTGCAGGAGTCGTTCGGTAATCTCGAAGAAATGGAAGGTGAATTCGAGACCAACGACGAGGCGACCTTCGAGGAACAGGTGGAGAACCTCGACTTTTCACCCGAGCCGTTTCCCGAGTCGAATGAGAACGATTCCGATGCGACGGCTGCGCCTGCCGGTGAATGATTGGAAATTCGCGACCATCTTCAGGCAGCGGTTTTCGAATGCTGCTGGGGTTGCGTGGGTAGGTTGGCCTGGCGAGTCGGCGATCCGGCCGCCAGCAACTCGTACGCCAGGGCGAGCGTTTCTTCGACCATTCGGTCCGACGTGAACATGGCGTGGGCGCGTTGTTCCGACTGCTCGACAAACCGGCGGCTTTTTTCGGCGTCGCTCAATGCTTCGTCGATCGCTTCGGCCAGCGCCAAGTGATCGCCGGGCGCCGCCAGCCAGGCAGTTGCGGGACCCTGTGGCAATGGACCAACGAGCTCAGGAATCCCGCCCGACGTGGTCGTGACGATCGGCCGCCGGCAGAGCATGGCGTCGATGACCGAGGTGCCGAGCCCTTCGGCAATCGAAGGCAGCACGAATAGATCGCAGGCATGCAATAAATCGGGAACGTCGGTCCGGTAGCCGAGAAATTGCACGCGTTCGCTGATGTCGAGCTCGCGCGCTGCCAGTTCCAGCACTTCACGCAGTTTGCCTTCACCCGCCAACGCCAGCGTGGCCCGGGGATGCTTGCGCGCGACCGACGCCAACGCTTCGAGCAGATAACGCTGGCCTTTACACTCGGCCAGCGAGCCGACACAAAGAATGAGTTGGTCGGTTGGCTTCAGCCCCAACGCGGCGCGGCCGCGCGGCCGGTTGCCGGCGCCAACGCGTCGGGGGTCGACACCGCTATAGATCAAACGCAACTGCGGCTCGGTGAGTCCCGATTGCAGGCACGCCTGGTACACGCTCCGAGAGATGCAAATCACGCGATCGGCAAACGCGCGGTACTGCCACGGGCTGCGGACCAGGAAGTCGACTCGACGGGCCGCCACACGCACCGGCGGCCGTCGTCCCAAACTTGCGATGCCACTGCTGGTAAGCGAGTGGGAGTCGTTCGAAAAAAGCACGTCGGGAGCAAATTCGGCCAAATGTCCGCGCAAAATGCGCAGCCCCTTGGGATTCAGGCCGCGCCCCGGAAAGCGTGTCGTTGGAAACCCGGCACGCTCCATCCGCTCGGCGAATTGCCCGCGATCGCGCGCGACGATTCGGCAATCGTGTCCTCGCCGTCGCAAGCCGTGTGCGAGCAGGCTGGCCTGGTTCTCGCCGCCATTCCACCCGCGTTGTGTGGAAACGATCGTGAACCGTAGCGAACGGGTTGCCGCTGAAGTTGCTGGCATTGCTATCGACATTTTGGCCAAGGGTTCGTGAAGCGGCGGAGTGTAGGTCACACGCCGTGTCGCGGTCAATCGGGATTCACGCCCGCTTGCCGGTGGAATGCCGTTGCTTGCCGCTCGGCTTCCCACTACCATTCCGCCCCCATACGAATTGGTCCCTCTCCCATCAGGTGAGCTCGAGCGCGCAATATGAAGATCGCAGTGGTGCTGCCAACTTGGCTGGGCGATACGGTGATGGCGACGCCAACATTCGAGGCGCTGCGCCGGCACTATGGCGGCGAAGCTCGGCTGATTGGCGTGATGCGCCCGATTGTCGGCAAGCTCTTGGCCGGAACCACCTGGTTCGAAGAGCGGGTTTGGTACCAGCGAAAATCGCGAGATAAGAATCTCGGCCTGGGACAGGCCGCCCGCCGCTTGCGCGAGCTCGAAGTCGACGCGACCTTTGTCTTGCCGAATTCGTTTGCCACGGCACTCTTGGCTCGGCTCAGCGGCGCGCCGCTACGCGTGGGCTACGAGCGCGACGGCCGTGGCTGGCTGCTGAATCATGGTTTGAAGCCACCGCGGTTGGGAAAACGCTATCAACCCATTTCGGCCGTCGACTATTACCTGGAACTCGCTCACTCGGTGGGGGCGCCCTCGACGTCGAAGACGTTGCATCTGGCGACCGACTTGTCCGACGACCTCGAAGCCGAACGGATTTGGCGCCGACTCGATCTGGTCCAGTCGCAACAGGTCGTGCTGTTCAACACGGGGTCGGCGAACGGCCCGTCGCGAGACTGGCCCGCCGAGCGATTCGCGAAGCTGGCGCGTTGGATTGTCGCCAACCCGGCAGCGTCGGTCCTCGTGCTCTGCGGTCCCGCGGAACGCGACAACGCCAACCAGATTGCGGCACTCGCCGACCATCCACGCGTGCGTTCGATGGCCGACGAGGATCTGAGCCTCGGTGTCATGAAATCGGTCATTCGCCGCGGCTCGATGTTGGTTACGACCGACAGTGGACCACGCCACATCGCGGCAGCCCTGGGCGTTTCCACGGTCACACTGGCCGGGCCGATCAACCCGGTTTGGAGCCACAACTACTTTGCCGGCGATGTCGTCGTTCGGCATCCGCTCGATTGCATGCCTTGCGACAAGAACACGTGTCCTTTGGGGCACAACGCCTGCATGCGCGATCTTCCGGTCGATGCGGTGTTCGATGCCGTGCAGCGAAATTTAACATCGCCGCAACGTAAGAGCGCTTGAGCGCGTTACTGGGCAGCCGACGCTTCGGCGCCAGGTCGATCGAGCTTGCGCGCCGTAAGCGGAATTTCGTTGGGCCGTGCCGAGTAGACTTCATACGTGCTGCTGGCATAGACCAGTTCCAAGCCGTTGTCGCGGCAGATTTCACGAATTCGCTGGCGGTTGCCCGATTTCGCATGCCGGTTCTCCGGCGCGTTCACAACAAAAACAACGCCCCGTTCAAGCCAGGCTTTCAGACTGTCGGCATCGACTCGGCCGGTTTCTAAGTATCGAGCTGCCGAGGGAATCGAATCGACGCGGCTCAGATATCCGAGTTGCCGTTCTCGGGCCGGGCTGACGAACAGGTCGCCCTCGCCTGCGTGCGAGTGGAGAAAGGCGGCTACCTCGCGCACTTCACCCGGCATGCCGCGCAGGTTTTCTGCTTGCGACCATTGCAGTCGATAGATCAGCCCGATGCACTTGGGTACATTCATCGACAGCATGATCAAGCAAAAGGTTACCAGGACGCGCGGCGCGAAGCGGCGCACGCCCGGTGTGGCGGCAATGATTTGGCGCAGGCCGTCCAAGAAGAAAAGAATCAAGATCGGCGCCACTGGGATCAAGTAACGCGGCAACAGGGCGCGAACAACCAGCAACGGCCCCAGGTAGCCGACAAGCACGGCGAGGGGCAGGTATTCTCGCCGCCGCCAACCATTCCAGATACCCAGAGCGACAGGAATCCACAGAATGCCCATGGCCATTCCCAGCGACGCATTGGGCTGGCCTGTCAATAATTCGCTGAAATGGCTGCCGGTTTGCAGGAACTGTTCGAAAGGACGGATCAGAATATCGAAGCGGCTACGTTCACCTACCTTGTTGACCATCGAGCCATAACTAGGCAAATCAAACGCTGCGGTGTAATGGCGTTGATACAGGTAAAAGAAAAATCCGGTCGCCGCCGTTCCCACGAACAGCACGGCAGCGTTCATTGTGAGTCGGTGCTGTTTGTTTTTCAGACCGATCAGGGCCAGCGTCACCGCGGCGGCAGCGGCCAGCGGGAGACCCACGACACGCATCCAGAGCGAGGCGAGCAGCGCGATCGTGCCGCATTCGAACCAATAGCCGCCGCGTTTGATGCCTCGGCCGAAGCACAGCAGGCCGATCCAAACCAGCAGCATGAAGGGCATGTCGCTCAACACGCGCACACTGGCACGGTGCATGGCGCTGCTGAATGCCAGGACCGTGACGACGGCCAGAAAGGCTTGTTCGTCACCACGCAAATCGCGAATGGCCAGGTAGGCCACATAGATCGTGATCAGGCCCATCGCCAGCATCGCGACATTCAGGCCGCCATGGCTGCCCAGACCAACGACATCGAGGGCCGCGAGCAAGACCGGAAAACCGGGCGGCACGTGTACGTGTGGGTAACCCCAGAGAGTGTAGCCTTTGCCCGCTTCCAGGTTTTCGGCGAGCATCAAGTAGAGGGCGCTATCAGATGTATCGAACCAATGCGGCGTGAGGCTGGCCAAGTAGATGATGCCGACCAGCGCGAGGATCGCATAGCGGAAGCAACGCCCCCACTGCCGATCCATTCCCCAACCAATCGAGGTCAGGTCGTCG
>JAGQOS010000559.1 GCA_020427265.1 Planctomycetales bacterium | reverse complement strand
GATCTGGCCAACCTAGTGAACGAAGCCGCACTGCTCGCGGCGCGCCGCGGCAAGAAGGTGGTTGGCCTACAGGAATTCAACGACGGCGTCGAGCGTGTGACGGCCGGCTTGGAAAAGAAGCAGCGGCTCATGCACGAGGAAGAAAAGCAGCGCGTCGCCTATCACGAGGCGGGCCACGCCCTGGTCGCTTTCTGCCTGCCCAATACCGATCCCGTGCACAAAGTGTCGATCATCCCCCGCGGCCTCGCGGCGCTGGGCTACACGATGCAGCGTCCCGAGCAGGATCGCTACCTGATGACCCAGGGCGAGTTGGAGAGCCGCATTCAGGTGCTGCTGGCCGGCACGATTGCCGAGGAGATGATCTTCGAAGATGTTTCCACCGGCGCGCAGAACGACTTGGAACGTTCGAGCGAAATCGCCCGCGGCATGGTCATGGACTACGGCATGAGCCGCCTGGGTCGGGTCACGTATCGCGAGAACGGCCGCAGTCCGTTCTTGGCAACCGGGGGCGACGGCCACTCGAAGCTCTACTCGCATAGCGAGCAAACGGCCCGCGAGATCGACGAAGAAGTAAAACGGATTGTCGACGACTCGCTGCAGAAAGTGCGCGACATGCTCGCCGAACGCAAGGATGTGCTGGTGGCCATTTCCGAAAAGCTGCTCGAACAAGAAGTGATCGACGCCGACGAACTGCGCGAAATCGTGGAACGCCTGTCACCGGGCCCGCGGATTGTGCCGGGCACCGATGTGGAAAAGAAAATCAAACGCCCGGCGTCCGACATCGGCGCGGAAGAGATCTTCGACCCCGATGCAGCCGAAGGGAGTTGAGCGGGGCGAATCGCGCTGGCTTATAGCTCGTGATTACTACGACAAACGCTTCCGCGTCCACGAAGGATCGCGCCGCGCATCGAGAACGGCGACAACGGTCGCGATCTCCTCTTCGACTTGGTAATAGATTACGAACGGGAATCGACTCGACAGTTTACGGTAGTGTCCGTACGTCATCTCGTGGATGCCGGCGTACATCGCAAGCGAGTCGATGTCGGCGATGATCGAGTCGCGAAAGTAGTCTCCTAGGCCCGGGTTCGGTACTTCGTAGAACCATTAACCGGCGGCGATATCCGACTCGGCGTCGTTAGAGATCATGACAATCATTTCCCCAGATTCTGCAATCGTTCCTTGGCCTCGCTCCAATCCGTAAGCGTCGCTTCGCCCGATTCGATCCGCTTAGACCGTTCGGAAAGGATCTTATCATGCCAGGCTGGCGACGTGACGTCGACCGGACGATTGCACAAGCTGGCCCAGATTGCTTCCATGGCCGCTACTTTTTCGGCGACCGACATTTGATCCAACGGAAGTTCAAACGACATAATGCAACTACTCCAGGTTGGCCTGTCAACTTCCGCAATTTTAGCCGCGCACCAGATCGGCGTCCAACACGATTGCGTCGAAAGTCAATCTGCGTCTGCCTCCTCCGCGTGCCCGTTGCGCCGTTGTTCGAGCAACGGCGCGAGCGCCGCAAACCACTTGGCGGCCATCTTTTCGGCGCCCGCGGCGTTGGGGTGCACATGGTCGGCGACCGTATCGGTTTTCCAATCGAATCCCGCGGCCTGATCGACCAGCACCAGGCGACTGTCGCTATGCGCAAGCCGCGCAGCGAGCACGGCCAACTCTCGGTTGAGCTGCGGAATGTACGAATACTTCGGCAGCTTGCCGGCCGGAATCACCTGCGCCAGTAAGATCGTGACGCGGGGGTTGATCTCGCGGAACGTGGCGATCATCGCCTCGGTATCGCGCACGATTCCGGGTACTGGCTCGTCGTGGGCGAAGCTGTTGTGACCCGAATGAAGGAGAACGATGTCGGCCGGGTACTTGCGGTACAACTCCTGAGAAATGCTGCGCAGATAATGCGTATTTCGACCGCCGTAACCGGCATGGGCCGAAGTGCCGTCGCGATTCGGCCCGATGAATTCGCATGACAAGCCTCGCTCTTGCAACTTGGGAACAAGCACCTGGCGATAAACAACGAACGAACCGCCGCCGGCAGTAATCGAATCGCCAAGCGCGAGAATCGTCGTTGTCTCGGCAGCCTGTGCCGTGCCGGCGAATAGTAAAAGCACAACCGCGCCCAGGTGGAGGAGAAAATTCCTTAGCTGGGTGACCGTCGATCGCTTTTCGTACGAATTGCTCATCGAATTAGATCCGATCCTTGCGCTTGCCGTTTCGCGCCGCGGCGGCGCACTTCCACACCAACGCCCGGCCCGCGCCGCGGACTCGGGCTAACCCGATCTCCGCTTCCAGACGCTTCGTCCAATTCGGGCACGGCCTTTCATATGGCAGGTCCAACGTCTCGCGCAGCTCGGACCAGGTCATGCCCGCCGGCTGGCGGCGCAGCGCGCGCTCGATTCGGTCGCGATATTCCTGGTAACGCATGCTAGACTCACTTCTTTCTCTCTTCAAGTTTCTTCCTGATTGCTCTCGCTAGCGCACTTGCTCATACCATACCGGAGTGCCGAACCAGTCGTGCATCTCCTTTTCAAACGGCGCGACCACGTCGCGCGGTTCCGGAAACTCGCCTCGGTCGCCGGTTTCGGCAATCCACGTATCGAGCGCCGCGCGCATGGCGACGAGCGCCGCGCGATGTTCCGGCGCCGGTGAATCGGCCAGATTGTGAATTTCATGTGGGTCTGCCGAGCAGTCGAAAAGCTGCTCGCGCGGCGCGGGTTCCATCAGTTCCCGCGGTGGGCCGGCAAGCTGCCCGTCGGCTAGCAATTCGCGCATCAAGGGTTTGACCAAAAAGCATTTCTCTTTGTAGCGATTCAGCGACGCGAACCCCGCGCCCGGCGTGTAGTTGCGCAAGTAGTGATATCGCTTGCCGCGCACCGAGCGAATGCGGATTTCGGTTTCGTCGATTCGGTCGCGCGCACTGAAAGCGTAGCGACG
>JAGQOS010000558.1 GCA_020427265.1 Planctomycetales bacterium | reverse complement strand
GGCGCGTCACTGTTCTTGCCGCCAGCCGCCAACCGCTTTTGCAGCTCGGCGACCTGTTTTTCCAACGCAACAACTTCGGGCGACTTTTTTTCTTGAAGCTGTTTCTCGACGGCCGCCAATTGCGATTCGAACCCGGTCTGCTGCTCCTGCAACTCGTGACGCCGCCGCGCTACAGCCGGGTTGGTATCGTATTTTCGGTTGGCGCGATCAATCGCCGCGAAGACCGCCTGCAGGCTGTAGTAGTCTTCCATCGAGACGGGATCGAATTTGTGATTGTGGCACCGGGCGCACTGAATGGTGAGGCTAGCAAACGTGTTCATGGTGCTGGTGACCATGTTGTCGCGATCGAGATTGCGGGCGACCTGGCCGTCGATTTTCGTTTCCGGCACCTCGGCATGCCCGATCAGATCCCAAGGGCCGGCCGAAATAAACCCAGTCGCCACCAAGCCATCCACCGACTCGGGCCAGAGAAAATCGCCGGCCAGTTGTTCTTGAACAAAACGGCCGTATGGCTTGTCTTCGTTCAGCGCCCGAATCACATAGTCGCGGTAGGGCCACGCATTGGGGCGCGGCTTATCCTTGTCGTAGCCGTGTGTGTCACCGTAATGCACAACATCGAGCCAGTGTCGCGCCCAATGTTCGCCGTAATGGGGCGACTCGAGAAGATCGTCGACCAGCTTTTCATAGGCCAACGGGTCGGGGTCGTTGACAAACCGTTCTACTTCCTCCGGCGAGGGTGGCAGACCGAGCAAGTCGTAATAAAGGCGACGCACCAGAGTACGCCGGTCCGCAGTGGGCGACATCGTCAACCCATGCTCACGCAGCTTGGCGTTGATGAACGAATCGATGGGTGTCGCGGCTGGTTGGTCGTCTTGCTGCGCTTGGCCGGTTTCCGGCACGGGCGGACGGACGAGTGGACGCAGCGACCACCAATCCAGATCGGTAACGCGCGCCGGTTCCACGCGGAAGCCATCGGGCCACTCGGCTCCGGCGGCAACCCAGCGGCGAATAGCGGCGATTTCTTCGGCCGAAAGCGGATCGGCGTTCTTCGGCATTTCGGCCTTGCCGTCGACGGGCGTGATAAGTTCCACCAGATAACTGCTCTCGGGGTCGCCCGGCTCAATGTCGAAGCCAACTTCACCGCCACGCTGTAGAGCCTGCGCCGATTGAAGCGAAAACTCACCCTTTTTTTCCGTGTCGCTATGGCAACTCAAGCAACGGCGGGCAAAGATCGGTGCGACTTGATCGCGGAACAAGTCGTCGGCGTTTGCAGCCGGCGACAAAACGAGAGAGCAACCAGCAGCGAGAAGCAGGGCCAGCCATCGCCATGGCGCAGCCGATCGATAGACATTTACGATACCGCTCATCGTCATGGATCCTCGACGACGGGTGCTCGGGTGAGGCCGAATCTGTTTCGGGTACACAGACGCGGAGGCTCGATTTCACGAAAACCTTACCTGGCGTTCATGTTACGGGTGCAACGGAAACATTACAAGAAAAACCCAACACGTCGCCGCGGGAGCATGAACCTCGCGTTCGTGTTATAACGTCGAGCCGTCCCCGGGGGCGTTGTACACAGTAGATGGGCCGTTGTGCGGTGAAAAATGCGAATGGCGCGAAGGACGTCAATTTCCACACGAATGGGGAAATTGTCGCATTTTTTGTCCTCTCCGGGTGGATGCTCTTGACTTCGACTGGGTGGGTCCGAAAATATAAATGGTCTATCAGGAAGATAAGCCGGGGGCAGTGATGTGATTTTCCCTGTGCTTAGAGGGGACTAGATATGCGCGCCTCGACAATTTCCAAGTTGCTCTGGCTCGGTTCCGGGTTTGTGCTCGGATTCCTCTATTCCGTACTGCACGCCACCTGGAACTTGTGGCCCTTCCAAGACAACGCCATCTTTCATTGGCTGCGTTGGAGTGGCAAGGAAGCGATCAAGTGGGGCTTCACCGGCGTGGTGATGGCCATCACGCTCTTTGTTTCGATGCAATTGCTCAACGCGGCCATTGCCGCCTGGGAATTGTATCAGCAGCAAGGTGGACACGGGAAACGCCATCATCGCCATTGATCGGCGCGCGTTTGCTTCCCCGGTTGTTGTCGCATTAGGTTAGAAATGCGATTCCAGGCCAACTCGAAGTCCCTGAGTCCAGAAGTCCGAGGTGCGTTGCGTTACGGCTGGCCGGGCGTCGCCGTTGAGACCACCGGGAAGCAACTGCGTTTGATTGATGCCCACATCGATCTGATCGCTGGCGCGAGCGACGTGTGTCCAAAGCAGGAACGAGTAGCCGAAACTCACATCTAACCGGCTGAAGACTCGCCGTTTGAGTGTCACACCCAGTTCGGTAATCGTACCGAAGCTGTCGTCGGAAAACGTGCCGATATTCGTGGGCAAGGCGAGCAGTCCGCCTTCGCTGGTTACGGCCGCGCCAGCATTGGGAGTTTGCGTCGTTTCGCCGAAGATATCGGCTTCGGAGTTGTTGCTTCCCAACGCCACCTTGGCCCGCCAATCGAACGTCCACAAAGGATCGGGGCAATGAGTGCCTGCCAGTCCGATTTCGAAACCATGGAATGAGTTGCTGGTATCGAATCGATCGTACAGATCGAACGTCGTTCCGGCATTGACTCCGCTCAGAACACGAGTCGCCTCATCGATGCGCAATCGCTCTTCGAGTTCTGCAAACCGATATCCAAGCAGCAAGTCGATGCGTGCGCCGCAGCGTTGCGACAGGTTACGGCGCAGCAACAATTCAACGGTTTGAAATCGAGTATCGGTGTCGATTTGCAAGGAACCGGTCGTTTCGTTGGGAAACACCAGCCGCCGCGCGTCCTGACGATCGTTCGTCACGTTGTAAAACGGACGCGAAAGAATGTTGAATTCATCCGACGAAGCGTTAAACGAAGCAGACTCTTCTTCGAGCGACAAGTACACACCTTCCAGGGCGTAGGT
>JAGQOS010000557.1 GCA_020427265.1 Planctomycetales bacterium | reverse complement strand
CCGGCCGTATCGCCCGCTATGCTCAAGGCGCGCGCGACTATCACGATGTCATTCACGATCGCCTCAAGCAATTGACTCGCTTCGTCGAGCAGGCCGATCCTGCAGTGCAAGCCCGCGGCGTCGTCGATACCGCGCCGCTGCTCGAACGCGAGTTCGCCCAACTCGCCGGGTTGGGATGGATCGGCAAAAACACGCTACTTTTGAATCGCGAGCTGGGTAGCTACTTTTTTCTGGCCGCGTTGTTGCTCAACATCGAATTGCCATACGACCAGCCCTTGGCAACGGATCATTGCGGAAGCTGCCGAGCCTGTCTCGATGCCTGCCCGACCGACGCGTTTCCACAGCCCTATGTACTCGATGCGCGGCGCTGCATCAGTTACTTGACGATCGAACTGCGCCAAGCAATCCCCTTGTCGCTGCGCGAAGGCATCGGCGACTGGCTCTTTGGTTGCGACATCTGCCAGGAAGTCTGCCCTTGGAACGGCCGCGCGCCAGAGACGACCGAACCGGCTTTTCAGCCGCTGCACGAGCTAGCGGTAGTCGAACTGTGCGCGCTCTTCGAATTAGATGACGCCGCCTTTCGGCAACGCTTTCGGGCCACGCCCCTGTGGCGTTCCAAACGGCGGGGCATCCTGCGCAACGCCGCGATCGTCCTTGGCAACCGGCCAACGTCCAGCGCAATTCCGGCGTTGAACAAGGGGCTCGGCGACGACGAACCGCTCGTGCGCGGCGCGTGCGCTTGGGCTTTGGGCCAATTCGCTGAGCGATGCGCGACGGAAGCACTGCGAGCGCGTCTCGAATGCGAACCCGACGCCGACGTGCGCGACGAAATTTCGTCCGCTCTCGGTTCGCGCTAACTACGGTCGAGCGTGAGCGTTGTGTGAAGAACGGCCGCGAAATTCGCGTCGATCGCCGGGCCTTGTAAAGCACGCTTTACACTTTACAGCCGGGGTGGGCGGGCGCGCTACGATTTTCGACTGTTGCCGGCGTTTTTGCGGTTGATTTGCTCGCTTCGACCAGGTCGCTTTGCTAGAATTCTCAACGGTAGAGTGTGGCCCGAAGTTTGCGAACATTGCCTCGCGCGCCGCGGCGATTCGCGTACATCGGACCACGGTTGCAGAACGTTGATATTGGAACGATTGCAGGAACGCAACAGATGAACCGGTATTCGATAGGCATGCTGATCCTGGCCGCATCGATGTTTGCGGGAACGAGGCAGGCGAACGCGGAAATTTTTGGCGGCATCGATTTCCCCGATGGCGCACGCTCGTTTGCCGACGAAGTCATTCGTGTCGATCCGCTGTTTCGCGGTGGCCCGGTCGCGACCGACCCGACGACCTTGAACCCCGGCGCCACGCTGCAAGCGCCGCAAGGCGGGGCGGCCGATTTCATTTCGTATTCGCTGAGCGAAGGCGGACTAATCGAACTGGCGTTTCTCAACAACTTGCTGACCAACAGCGGCGACAGCGAATTCGATCTACACGTTTTCGAAGTTGGCAATCTCATCGAGGCGACCTTCGTTTCCATTCGTCCTACGCCGGCTACGAAGCTCTTGCTTGATGCGATGATCGGACCCTGGACAAATCTCGATGCGGCGGGCGGCAGCCCGGCGGCCGACATGATCGGCGATGGTTTCTTGTATGTCGGCTATGCGGGTGGATCCACCACGTCGATCGACATCGACCCGCTCTTTCCCGGCTTCGACCCCAGCCAGCTTCGCTTCGACGCGGTGCAGTTGATCGACGACGAAACGCAGACATTCCCAAACGCAAAAGTTGGCGCGGATATCGACGCCGTCGGCGCGATCGCCTCGGTGGAAGTCCGCATTCCCGAAGCGTCGAGCATGCTCGTGTGGACGGTCGCCGTGGCCTTCGGCTTTGGCACGCGGTTCAGCCGGCGTCGCAAGAAAGCGCGGAAATAAGTCGCCGCGAGACTAGCGTTCGACGAGCATCGGCTCAGAACGTGGATTCGGTTCTTCGACCGGCGGTACACGTCCGGGTAAGTCTTCTGCATACCAGCGGGCGAGCACCTGCTGCCACTCGCCCGGCTGTTTTCCCTTAGCGAACGCCTCGCGCACTTCTTCGTAGCGAGGATGAAGCTGCGCGTATTTGATGCCGAATTTGCGCATCGGCACCAGGCACCGGTCCGGGCCATAGGTCTCTTCGGCCAGGCGATAGTGTTCGGCGATTACGGCGCGTTGTTCGAAGAGCGAGGGTGGCGCCGGCATTGCGCCCGTGGCGGCCAGCTGGCGCGCCTCGGAAAAGATCCACGGATTGCCGATCGCTCCGCGGGCCACGGTCACGCCATCAACACCCGTATAACGGATCATGTTCAGGCAATCGGCGGCCGTGAACAGATCGCCGCTGCCGAGCACGACGCGCTGGCCCGCATGCTGCTTCAGTTCGCGGAGGAACTCCCATTTGGAAGGGCCGTCGTAGCGTTGCAGCACGGTGCGGCCATGCACGGTAATCGCCACCGCGCCGCGGGCGTACGCGCCGTCGAAGATCGCATAAAACCGATCGCGGCTCTGCGGCGAATCGTCGATACCGCGCCGCATTTTGACGGTGACCGGAATGTGTTCGGGAACCGCGTCGCGCACGCGGCTTACGATTTCGAGCGCTACTTCCGGCTGGCTCAAATGGAAACCGCCACGACAGCGGCCGAGTACTTTCTTGACCGGGCAGCCGAAGTTGATATCGATCACGTCGAAGCCGGCGTCGACCAGCCGCAGCGCGGCGGGGCCAAACTGCTCGGGATCGGCGCCCATCAACTGCCCGCCGACGGGGTGCTCTTCGTCTGCTGCATACAGCAAGTGGCTCGTCCGCTTGCGCTCGCGCACCTGCACCACGAAATAGTCGAGCATCACCTCGCACAGCGTGTACGGCGCGCCGAGCCGGCGGGCGATCATGCGCATCGGCCAATCGCTGTAACCTGAAAGCGCCGCCTGC
>JAGQOS010000556.1 GCA_020427265.1 Planctomycetales bacterium | reverse complement strand
AGGATAACCGCTTCGCCGTCAGGCGTCCAACGAACTGAACTATCTCGTTTCTTGCACGGAAAGTATACTCGATGAGCCAAAGTGTGGCGCAATCGTCGGACACGGAAAAACTCTCCCTCGCAAACTTGCCGCACCTAGGCGGCAAGCTCTGGCGGCGCGAAGCGCCCAAAGGTCTACGCCGCGAAAATCCGAGCGGCCCGGGCTTTGCGCTCTGGGCCAAGCATTTGAGAGCCCGACCGGAACAACCGGCGCTCGCCAAGCTCGCTGCGGGCGACTCTTGGCCACTTCTCTGGGCGAGCGCCGGTGTCATGGCTGAAGACTCGGTCGATTTCGCCACGCGTTTAGCGCCAACCAAGGGCAAAAAGCGGCTGGCTTCGCCGCAGGCTGCGGAACTCGTCTCGCATTGGATTGCCGAGGCCGGCGACTCGGTCGCCAGTCCATCGCTCGGACTCGAAGCGTTGGCAACCGCGCATCGCTTGACAGATCTGGCCTCAGAAATGCCGGCCGGTCTCTGGTGGCAAGTCTTAGATCTGCTCGTCGGCCTGGTTGCCGATGCCGCCGCGCTGCCAAGCGATTCCGACCAACTCGCGGCGCAATTGCTTGGGGGCGAATTAGCCCTTACCTTGGCCGTGGCGTTTCCTGAAATCGCTCCCTGTCGCGCGTTGGCCAAGCCGGCTCGCAAGCTGCTGTCCGATTCGATTCTGGAACTGACCGACGGCGAAGGCATGCTCCACGCCCGCTTCGTGCCGCAAAGCCGCGCATTTATTGCCTGTTGGACTCGCTCAATACTACTTTCGAATCGCTGGTGCAAGCATAGTTGCTTTACCGACGATGCGCTCGATCAATTTGGTTTTGCCGCAACGAACGCCTTGCGACTTTCGCGCGGCGATGGCAGCCAGGGATTCGGCACGGCGGGATTTTCCCGCGCCGATGCCGACCTGTTCGAGAATGTGATCACACTTGGGGGTGACTCTTCGGATCGCGCCGCGGCCGCCCTCGCCTTGCCCAGCGCCAAGTCGCGCACGGGCAAAAACGGCCGGGCGGAAAAAAAAGCGAAAATCCCGGCCGCAGGGCTCTACGAACCGGCTGTGAATTCCGAATGGGCGTCGGTTTCGGTGCTGCGGGCCAACTGGTCGGCGCGTAGCCCGCGCGCGTTCGTGCGTTACGATTCGCGAGCCACGCAAATCGAAATCGAAGCCGATGGCAATTCTCTGTTCCAAGGCGCCTGGGACTTCCGCATCGAGCGCGATGGCCAGCAGTTACAGCCCATCGAAGATTGGCAGGAGGTTTGTTGGACCAGCGACGATGACGTGGATTATCTCGAACTGGAAATCTCGCTCTCCGGCAACGCCCGATTGCAACGTCAGATCATGCTGGCTCGCGAGGATCAGGTCATGTACCTGGCCGACGTTTTGCTAGGCGATGCGCCGGCAAATTGGACCTATCGCGGCGCGCTGCCAATGTCGGCCGGGTTATCGTTGGAACTAGCCGACGACTCGCGCGAGGGTGCGTTGTGTGCCGGCAAGCACGTCGCGAATGTCTTTCCTGTCGCCTTACCCGAATGGCGCGACGCGCCGGCAACCGGCGAACTCACGGCCGAGGGCGACGAGCTGGTCCTGCGGCAGCAGACCTCGGCGGGGCGACTGTGTTGTCCGCTGTTCGTCGATTTGAAACGCAGCCGGGCCAAGAGACCGTTTACCTGGCGGCAATTGACCGTAGCCGAAAAGCTCGAGATTCAACCCGCGCATGTGGCCGTCGGCTATCGCGTGCAATGTGCCGAGGATCAATGGCTGTTCTATCGCTCGCTTGCGCCGCGAGCCAACCGCACGGTACTCGGGCAAAACACGACCGTCGACTTCCTCGCTGCCCGTTTCGACACGACCGGGGACATCGAAGAGTTGGTCGAGATCGAATAGAGCGAATCTCCCGTAGTCACTGCGAAGAATCTGCCGCGACCGGCTGGAAAGTTCACCGCATACGCCGCCTTCGCGATTACCGCCCCGACTAAGGCTTGCCGCTTGGCGTCAACACCGCATCAGATCGCCGACAACTATCAGCAAGTTTGCGAGCGCGCCGCGCGCGCTGCCGAAGCCGCTGGACGGAATCCCGCAGACGTGACGGTCGTGGGCGTAACGAAGTATGTCGACCTGGCCCAAACAGAGTCGCTTTACAAGGCGGGGTGCCGCGATCTCGGGGAAAGTCGCCCGCAATCACTGTGGGACAAGGCCGGCGCCTGGTCGACGCCGGATGTTCGCTGGCACCTGATCGGGCATCTTCAACGCAACAAAGTTCGCCGCACCTTGCCGTTCGTCTCCTTGCTGCATTCGCTCGATAGCCTGCGTTTGGCCGAAACAATTAACGCCGAGGCGGAATTGATCGATCGCGTGGTCGACGCGCTCGTCGAAGTGAACGTCTCGGGCGATGTGTCGAAACACGGTTTCGCGCCCGAGTCGGTGGAGACCTTTCTGCAACAGGTCGCCACGCTGCCCCATCTTCGCGTACGCGGTCTCATGTGCATGGCGGCTCTCGAAGGCGATACGGAGGTCGCGAGGGCGAACTTCGCCTCGTTGCGCCAGCTTCGCGACGATCTGTCGCCGAACCTGCCGGCCACCGTCGCGCTGACCGAGCTATCGATGGGCATGAGCGGCGACTTCGAAACGGCCATCGAACAAGGCGCGACGATCGTTCGCGTCGGGTCCTCACTCTTCGCCTGAGCGACGCTGCCCCGGGCGGCAGCTCAGCGGGCAACGATCGGCCGAATTGCAGACGCTTGCGCCCCCTCGATCGGTACTGTCAGGGGCTGCACCATCGCTTGCAGCGCGAATCGTCGCTTTTCCGCTAAAAACGGCAGACTGTAGTGCAGAATTGTTCAAAATGGTGCATCTCAGGCCATGTGCAACTCCGCGCCTTCCGGACGACAAAACCAGCACCTAAGAGGTAGTCGCATTCTCCCCGGT
>JAGQOS010000555.1 GCA_020427265.1 Planctomycetales bacterium | reverse complement strand
GCGCTAGCCCACGGTTCTCGGGAAAAACCGGACGCTAGCGCCTTCCGGCTAAGTTATGAAATACGCTCTAACCTTCCTATTAGATTCTGTCTTTCACGCAAGCATTCTGAGGGAACACTAATCTGCGCTTATCCGCGCTGAATTGAAGAATCGAGTGTAGATTAGTGTAGATTAGTGTTCCCTGGACCGTCTTTAGTTGCCGCCATGGGACGCACTACGCTCTTCCTGTGAAAGCCATTCCTTTCTTGATGGCTGTGAAAACCTCGTATTGGCAAATTACCGCTTGGCCTATGTACCGCGTCACGACTCTCCCTTACCACCTAGCCAGCCTTTGCGCCAGAAGAAACCGAGCATGACCATGGCCGTGGCGGCCATGGCCAGCCAAACCAAGGGGTAAGCCCAGCGGACGTGCAGTTCCGGCATGTTGTCGAAATTCATGCCGTAAACACCGGCAATGAACGACAGGGGAATGAAGATGGTAGCGACGATCGTGAGCACTTTCATCACGTCGTTCGTACGATTGGCCAGCGACGAGAGATACGTGTTGATCAGTTCGGTCACCATCTCGCGATACATTTCCGTCACTTCGGTGGTCTGCACGCAGTGGTCGAGCGTGTCGCGCAAGTACAGACGCACTTCTTCGCTAATATGGGCATGATCGCCGCGCACCATGGCGCTCACCGCGTCGCGTTGCGGCCAGATACCGCGGCGCAGGTTCGAAAGTCGATTGCGTAGCCGGTTGAGTCGGTGCAGCACGTCGGGCGTGGGCCGGAGCACGGCGTCGTCCTCGAGTGCTTCGAGCCAATCGCCGATCTGTTCGAGCAGAGGATAATAGGCGTCGACAATCGTATCGATCAGCGCGTAAGCCAGGTAGTCGGGGCCATGCTGCGCGATCGGGCCGACTCCTTCGCGAATCCGCGCGCGGACCGGATCGAGCACGTCGCCGTGCTTCTCCTGAAACGTCAGCACGTAGTGCTTCCCCAAGACCAGGCTCACCTGTTCGTGTTCGACCAGATGCTCGGTATTCGTGCGAACCATGCGCACAATCACGAGCAATTGGTCGCCATACGATTCGGCCTTCGGCCGATGCGGCACATTGACAATGTCTTCGAGCAATAACGGATGAAGTTGAAACAACTCGGCGATCTCGCGAATGCGCGGTTCATCGCCAAAGCCTTGCACATCGATCCAGGTGACCGTCGATTCGTCGAACGCTTCGCTTAAGGATTCCAGGTTGTCGACGTCGACTTCGCGCGCCTTGCGGCCGCGATAGCTCATCATCCGAATCCGCACCGGGTGGGCCGATTCGCCAATTTCGAGCGTGCCGGGCCTTGCGCCGACCTTGGGATGCCGCTTGGAAAAAATCGCGCCGAGCATAGCAGAGCCTTTCCGTCGAAATATTGAACTTCGAGCATTGCTCCGATCCCAACCGCCGAAGCGTTGTCTAACTTCGCACACGAAGGGATTTCGCGAAATAGCGATTCCGCTTCGCGAACGATAGATCAACCGGTTGCAACGCCTGGCCAACTCGACATCGCAGGAGCAAGGTTTCAACAAGTGCTATGTGCCAACAGCACGACGCGCACGCCTTCGCTGCGGAGCTGGTTGTAGCGTTGGAACGCCTGAGGCGTAGGAAGGACGATGGTCTTCACCTTCAGATCGCGCACCGAGTCGTCGAGGCGCATCCGCTCGTGCCAGCCAGTTCCTAAAATGAGCACTTCCACGCTCTCATCGAGCAGCGGCGCGATTTCGTCGGCCGTGGCCAGATGGCTCTTTTCGCGAAACCAAAGCAGCCCTTGCCGGTCGATCGTGATATCGAATACCGGTACCGGAATTAGTCCGTAAACGCTCAGCCCGAAACGAGCGTAGGTAAACCGGCCTGGTGTGACCATCGAAATCGGCGGGGCGATGAGCAACGCGCCGAGCGACACAACGATGCCCAACCGGCCCCAGCGTCGTCGCGCCAAGCGCCGGACAATCCAATAGAGAAGAGCAGCCGCGGCGAGTGTGCTCGCCAAGATGGCCAGTAACAGCCGGCCGCGCCCGCCATGTAGCGGCAAGTACACAAATGACAAGCCCGCCGTGACGGTTCCCAGCAGGGCGACCATGATGGCGACCAGCACCGCGAGTTGTTGACCGCGAAGCGTCAGAACCAGCTTCCTCCTGCAATGGGGGGGACATACGCCCGGTACATCGCTGGCGGGCCGGGCGACTCGCCTCTCTTGTTGGGTCGAAGTCCTTCGACTACATCAGACCCATATCCTGCGAGCGAAGCAAGCCGTGGTGTCCTGCCGAAGCGAGTGCCGCCCGATTCAGCACGCCGACACTAGCGGCTGGCCGCCACAGATATAGCTCTTTTGGTTTACTCTGCCGCGCAACAGGTCGCCGGAATGTGCAACAATTTGCACTCTTCTGCACTTCGACATCTTATTTTCTCGCTGTTTTTGTCCACAAAGACACCCCCTCGCTTGCCGTGCACCACGTGAAATCAGCAGCTCTCAACAGGGCATTTCGCCCGCAATGCCGGCGCCGATGACCGCCGGTGTGGCGCGCAGATGGCTGCTTTTGATCGCATTGAGCCGCTTGTTGGCAGGCGGGTTGCTTCCGTCGACGTCCGGGGGGCCCGAGGGGCGAAACGGCGATCCGAGCGGGGAATTTGTCCTTTTGCGCGCCATTTTTTTTAGGTCCGATTATAGTGGAAGTATCGGGTCGGCCGTTCGGCCGCGGAACAGCTCTCGGCCGTTCGGGCCGGGTGAAGAGACAGGCATCATGGCGTCGTTCTGGCAAAATTTCGCAGATCGGTTGGGTGTACGCGCCCATCGACAACCCGCGCGCAAGATCGGGCGACGGCAATTCGAGCCGCTCGAACCGCGCTTGGCGTTGGCGGCCGACCTGGCCCCGCCGCCGCCGTTGGCGACCGACGATCTGGCGGAAACGGACCGCAACGTGCCGGTCGAA
>JAGQOS010000554.1 GCA_020427265.1 Planctomycetales bacterium | reverse complement strand
GCATGTCCTTGTGAGATCAGGTGGGCGGCAATATACCGGCCGATGAATCCGGTGGCGCCGGTGAGTGCGATCCGCATTGTTTATGTATCTCCATCATCTGGAAGAGGTTTGGGCTGATCATAGATCTGTCGAGCGCGGTCGGCTGTAATCAGACCTTGAGCAACGTCGGCCGCCAGGCAATTCACATCGCGCTGAGCGGGATCGCCCCAACCGCCTCCGCCGGGGGTCTGAATGAGCAGGCGGTCGTCCTGTGCCAACGTGGCATGGACCTTTGTTGGCAGTTCGCGGCGGGTTCCGTCGGCAGTAGTCACAAAGCAATGCGCGCCCGCGGCCGCTTGTCCTCCGGCAAGACCCCACGGCCGGAACTTGCGCCGATCCGCTCCGATCGTAATTGTGGTTCGCTCGCCCAGGCAGCGCAACTCACGCAGCATGCCGCAACCGCCGCGAAACTCGCCCGGCCCTTCCGAATCGGGAACCAGGCCGTAGCGTACAACTTCCAGCGGGTAGCTACGTTCAATGACTTCGACCGGCGCGTTGCGCGTGTTGGTCAAGTGCGTATGCACGCCGTCTTCACCGTCCTGATCGCAAAAAGCGCCCTGCCCGCCGGCGTAGGTTTCTACGTAGTTGTAGTATTCACCCGAGCGTGGGTCGATGCCGCCGAGGTTGAGCAGATTCATCTCGCCGCTACAGGCGGCGCACACACGCTCGGGTGCCGCCTGGTTGAGCGCGCCCATGAGCACATCGACTACGCGCTGGTCGGTAACAATGTTGGCATTGCCGATCGCCGCCGGAAATCGCGCCTCGAGTAGCGACCCTTCGGGCGCGAGAACGTGCAGGGGCCGATACGCGCCGGCGCATGTTGGCAGATCGGGATCGACCACGGCTTTGGCCGCATAGTAAACGCAGGCCTTGGCGGCCGAAAGTCGCGCGTTCAACGGGCCGAGTACCTGGTCGGCGGTGCCGGTAAAGTCGGCGGTCATTTCGTCGCCAGCAATCGTGAGCCGTAGAAAGATCCGTACGGGAGTATCCGTGACACCGTCATCGTCGAGAAAGTCTTCGAATTCATAAACGCCATCGGGAAGCGTGGCGATGCCGGCGCGCATGCGCCGTTCGGCGTAGTCGAGTAATTCGCACATGTAAGACTCGACAAGCCCGGGCAAGTCGGCGTAGCGCGCGAACAGTTCTGCAACGCGTCGCTGGGCGATTTGAGCGCAGGCGAATTGCGCCATCAAGTCGCCATGCACGGCATTGCGGGTGCGTACGTTCTGATTGATGAGCCGAAAAATCGGCTGTTCAAGATTGCCCTTCGCAAAGATCCTGGTGGGCGGAATTTGCAGGCCCTCTTGGTAAATCTCCGTTACGCCAAAAGGCATGCTGCCCGGGGCGAAGCCGCCCATATCCACATGATGCGCCGTGGATGCTGCCAGCGCTACGGCGCGTCCATCGGCGAAAACGGCCGACACTAGCGAGACATCGGGCAAATGCCCGGGGCCCTCGGGATAGGGGAGATTCGTAATGAAGACGTCGCCTGGCCGCATTTCCGAGATTGGGAACTCGCGCAGCACCGAAGCAATGACGCTGGGCATGATTCCCAGATGCAACGGTGTGCCGACCTCGGCCTGAGCGAGAATTTGTCCATCGGGCAGGGCGAGCGCCGCAGAGCAGTCGCGGCGATCTTTGATATTGGTCGAATAAGCCGTGCGAACGAGGGCCGCGGCCATCTCTTCGGTGATGCCGCCGAAACGATGACGCATGATCTCGAGCGTGATGGGATCGAGGGGCGTGGGATTTCTCGACATGGCAGCCGTCCTTGCCTCAGGCATGTTTCGTAATGATCAGATTGCCCGCGCGATCGACACACGCTTGCTCGTCGATCCAAATCACGACAGTCGAATCGTCCTGCTCAATGATCGCTGGGCCGGCAATCGTGTTTCCAGGACCGCATTGCTCGCGACGATAGATAGGCGTCTCGACGCGCTGACCGTCGAATACCACCGGACGCGTGGTCAGCGGCTGTGGGGCCGAAGATGGCGTCGGCAGGTTGGGGCAGGGGAGGGCGTCGAATGCTGCCGAAACGCTTACCCACAGGTTGACCAGTTCCACCGGCTCGTCGTCGCGACGAAAGCCATAAGCCTGTTCGTGCGCCGCGTGGAAGGCCTCGGCGAGCTGGGCCGGCTGCAACGCCGCTTCGTGTTGCTCGCTGAGCGAAATCGTTAACTCGTGGCCTTGGCCCGCGTAACGCAGGCCTACTTGCCACAGGGTGGAAATCGAATGGGACGTCTCGCCGGCGGCCTCGCGTAGCCGCTCGGCTGGTTCCTCTTGCATCGTTTGTAACGCGGTAAAGAGTTCGCTGCTGGACACCTCGCCGAGGCTGCGAAGAAAGCTTTGCACACGGTCCTCGCGCAACTGCGATCTCAACAGGCCGTCGGCCGAAAATACACCGGGTGCTGCGGGAACGATGACTTCGCCAACACCGAGTTCTCTCGCCAGTTCCGATGCATGCAGCGGGCCCGCGCCGCCAAAGGGGCACAGCACGAATTCGCGAGGATCGTGACCCCGTTCGACAGTCAACTTCCGAATCGCCGCCGTCATCGTGGTGTTGACCACTTGGATGACACCTTCGGCCGCGCGGTCGACACTAAGGCCTAGCGGCTGCGCTAAATGATCGTGGATGACGCGGCGCGCGGCGTCGATATCGAGTTGCAGTCCGCCGGCCAGAGGCGAATGGCCGCTCAATCGCCCGAGCAGAACGTTCGCATCGGTAACGGTCGGCCGCGTCCCCCTTTCTCCATCGCAGGGCGGTCCGGAAACGGCGCCGGCCGACTGCGGACCAACGCGCAGCGCGCCGCCGGCATCGATCCAGGCGATGCTACCGCCACCCGCCCCGACTGTGTGTATATCCAGCATTGGCACGCGCAGGGCGACGCCGGCCATTTCGGCATCGCGGGCGAAGGCGGCTTG
>JAGQOS010000553.1 GCA_020427265.1 Planctomycetales bacterium | reverse complement strand
AAAGATGGCGAACGCTACGATCACGAAGTCGATGATGGTTTGGATGAACGCGCCGTAACCGATCGTGGCCGGCTCCTGACCTTCGACCACGCCACCGAGCGTGTAGCTGAGTTCGGCGAAACTCTTGCCACTCGTGATGTAGCCGACCATGGGCATAATGATCTTATCGACCAGTGCACTCACGATGTCTTTGAACGCGGCCCCGATCACAATGCCGACCGCCATGTCGACCACGTTGCCCCGCATAGCGAATTCTTTGAATTCTTTCATCATTCCCATCGGAAAATCCTTTCGCGCTTAGAGCGAGGCAATGCGAAGGCCATTGGATGCCAAGGCTCGCATCGGAAATATAAATTGGTGGATAGATGGCGATCGCGGATGGATCGTGCCAAGTTAGCGGCGTCGCCGACGCATCATTAGACCAACGAGACCGAAACTGAGCAAGAGAGCCGAGGCTGGTTCGGGAACACCGGCAACGGTCGTCGGGCTGGCCCCGGCGGCGAGCGATTGAATTTGCGTTGGCGAGAGCACTTGGTTCCAGATGGAAAGATCGGCGATCTGCACATCGTTGGCGGGCGCAGATCCGTTCACGCGCGCACCGAGGCTCAGGGTGGCGGCGTCGGGAATGTTCAACGTGTTGCCTGCGCTGCCGACCGTATCGGAAACGTCGATGCCGTTGATGTAGATTGCCGAGTTGCCATGGGTTGTGCCGTCGTAGGTCAGCGCGACGTGGACCCAATCGCCGAGCGTGAGCTGGCTATCGAGTGACACGCGATTCCCATTGAAGTAAAACGCTGCTAATCGTTCCGTGGTTCCGCTTTTCTCGAACGAAATCACCTCGCCGGCAGAACTAGCCGAGTCGCCGAAGTAAACGAAGGCGCGATTGCCTGTCACGCCGGATTGCTTGAGCCAATAGCTGATCGTTGTCGTGGGCGTTCCATTCACACCGCCGGAGAGGGCGTTGAACGAAGTGACGACGCGGTCGTCGTTGTTCGAATCGAAGGCGATCGACTGCGTGGCGCGGCTGGCGATGGAGGCAGGTACATCGGCCGGAAACGTCACATCGATTTGAGCGTTACCGCCGTCGGTCTGTGTGCTGGGCGACGTGACAGCCCAGTCGGGGTCGGTATCGCCGTTAAGGCTCCAGTAGCCGACCAGCGCAGCGCTACACGCGTTGGCGAACAAACCAACACAGCAAACAGTCAGCAAGGCGGCCGCTGGCGCATGCGATTCTCGTCGTCGGCCACGCCGCAGGCCGAGCGCCGCCAGTCCCAGGCCCAGCAATAAAGCGGTCGACGGTTCGGGAACGGCGACGACCGAGAAATTGTCCAGGAAGAAACCACTGCTTACGCCCGTGCCGCCGCCATTGCCGATGAAGTCGATCCGCGCCAGATCGAGCGGCGATTCGTTAAAGGCGATCAGGCTGGTCGTGTAAGCGATGCCGCCGCGCGAGTAGCCGATCGTGTAACCCAAATCGGTGAGATCCAGTGTGACGGACGACAACTCCGGATTCGTACTGCTACCCGCTAAGTCGTTATCGGCATCGGCAGCGCCGGGCAGGTCCCAGGTGGTCGTTGCGCCGGCGTTTGTTACCGCGCCGACGCGTCGGCTGTCGCCGCCGCCGCTGGTATCGGCCGACATCACGACGTGAAACGCTTCGGTCCCGAACGAGTCGAACCCCACGATTGCGATATCTTTCGTGTGGCCGCTGACCGAACGCCGCAAGCCGAAGTCGAACGACACGGAACTGTCCTGCAGCTTGATCGCGCTGCTCAGGTTGGCGGTAATCGTGCCCGTTCCGCTGGCGGGTCGATCATTGAGCATGACGTTACTACCCGAACCGGCATGTAACGGGAAGGTGATCAACTCGGGATCGGCGTCACCCGTATCAGAAACAGGAATCGTGCCGCTCCAAAGGCCAATTTGGCCATTAGCCCCATTCATGTTGGCCGCATCGAGTCCAACGGTCGGGGCGACCGTGTAGGTGAAATCGGTATAGAAGGCGGTTTTTAATGAACCGGCAGCAGCCGAGCTGGCGAGAAGAGAAAGCGAGGCGAAGGCGATGACGGCAGTGTTAACAACGTTCGTGCGAGTCATGTGCAAACTCCGATTTTGATAGAGGCGTAGCGTTGTGTAATGTGAAACTCTGTGGGGCGATGCATGCAAAGCGCGGCCGATTGTTTAACGGCGGCGACGCATCACCAGACCGATCAATCCGAAGACCAGCAACAGGGCGGTCGAAGGTTCGGGAACCGGCGAGACGAAGGCCGTATCGAGGCCGTACTTGGCTTCCAGGTAGCCGCCGACGATGTTCAATTCGTATTCGCTCAGGGCTTTGCTGAAGATCAGGATTTCGGCCGCGTCGCCGTCGAATCCTTCGTTGTCAGCGCCGGTGCCGCTCGTGCCTTGCAGCAGGTTCACGCCGATGTCGTCGAGATTGATCGTGTTGCCGCCGCTCGCTGCCGCCGTCGCGGTCGCGAGTGTGCCGTCGAGCCAGTAGTCGATCGAGTTATATTGGTTTGGCGAGCTCATGCGGAACGCACCGATGTGGTAGTCGGCCGTGCCGAAGCCGTCGTTGGCGAACTCTTCGTTGCCGTTGTTGTAGCGAACGGCGGCCGTGCCGATTTCAATAGCGGCCGTCTCGCCAATATTCGAACCGCCCACGGCCGTGATGTCGCCGATTTGAGCGATTCGCTGATTGGCGGTAATGTCGCTCTTAGCGACGACAACGACCGTGAAGTCGGCCGCGCCGCTGATGCCGAGCGGGGTCAAACCGCGAAAACCGGCGCCAGCGCCGGCGCGGATGATCGGCAGTCCGTTGACTTCATTCGTTTGATACGTCGGACCACCGACGTAGAGGGCGACATCTTGGTCGATTCCATCGCCGTAAGCGCTGCCGACGCCGGCCGAGTCTTCCCACACTTCGGTCAGCGAAAAACTGTCGCCGTCCGTCTTACCCGTGA
>JAGQOS010000552.1 GCA_020427265.1 Planctomycetales bacterium | reverse complement strand
TGCTTTCCAAACCAATTGGCCGGCAGCAGTTCGTGCTGGGCAAGTTCCTGGGCATCATCTGGCCGATTGCTGTGATGTTTGTTTTTCTGGGCGTGATCTTCTTCGTCACGGTCTCGTATAAAGTGGTTTACGATGCGCGCGAGTCGGCCAAGACTCCGCCCGAATGGCAGCAGTGTTACGAAGAAATGATCCTGATCGTGCCCGGCTTGGCGCTGGCCTTGATGGAGGCGGTCGTGTTGGCTGCGATCAGCGTGGCGATTTCGACCCGGGTTTCGATGATCCCGAACCTGACCATCTGCGCGGCCGTCTACGTGATCGGCCATTTGGCGCCGATGATTGTGGAATCGTCGCTGGCCGACAAATTCGAGATTGTGGGCTTCGTGGGGCTGTTGATCGCCGTCGTCTTTCCGGTGCTCGACCATTTCAATATCTACGCGGCCGTGGCGGGCGGCGCGGAAGTTCCGGTCGATTATCTCGGCTGGGCGTTCGTCTATTGTGCGATTTACTGCACGATTATGATGCTTTTGGCCCTGCTGCTATTCGAAGATCGCGACCTGGCCTGAGGCCGATTTCGCGCCAGCATTGCCAGCAGCTTTTGCGCGAAGAAAATCGAAATTTCCGGCGCACCGCCGCAACCCGGCTTGACCGTGCTGGGCGAAACCACTAATTTCCCGGCCACTGCTATAGATTTCGGCGGCAGTGTACGTCGATTCTTCGGCAGCGAACGCGTGCAAACCACAAGGCAAGGAAGCCTTTGTTTTGCGAATCGCCCCACGGGCGAGGACGCGAAACAAACCACCGACATGAAGTCCATCATTCCGGCAATTGCGAGCTGTGCGATCGTCTGCCTAGGCTGTACGAGCCCGGCTATTCGTTCGCAGAGTCCGGAGCTCGATCCGGCCGAGGAAACCGCCTCGTCGCTCATCGGCGATCTAGCGCGGCCCTACGGGCTCGACTACATTCAAGTCGAAGCCGTGAGCCTGGCCACCGGTTTGAACGGCCAAGGTGAAGATCCTCCGCCCACGCCGCAGCGCGCGGTTGTGCTCGGCGAAATGCGGCGACGTGATATCCCCGATCCGGGACGCGTGCTGGCTTCGCTCGACACGGCGCTGGTCGTTGTGCGAGGTTACTTACGCCCCGGCATTCAAAAGGGCGACTCGTTCGACGTCGAAGTGCGCGTTCCCAGCCAAAGCGAGGCCAAGAGCCTGCGCGGCGGTTGGCTGCTCGAAGCGCGGATGAGCGAACTGTTGCCGCTCGGCGGACAGATTCACAGCGGGCGTTTGTTGGCGCTGTCGCAAGGACCCATTCTTGTCGACCCCAGCAATGACGACGACCTCGCCGGTGTCCATCAAACACGCGGCATGGTGCTGGGAGGCGGCACGGCGCTCAATTCGCGAACGCTCGGGCTCGTGCTCTACGACGAGCACCATTCCGTCCGTTCCAGCCAGCAGATCGGGCGCGCCATCAACCATCGCTTCCACACGTATATTCGCGGCGACAAACAGGGTGTCGCCAATCCGAAGACCGATGAGTTCATCGAGTTGATCGTCCACCCGCGCTATAAGGACGACGTCGCTCGCTACATGCAAGTGGTGCGCAACATCGCTTATATCGAAACGCCCCGCGCCTTGCAGGCTCGGCTCGATCTGCTCGAACGCCAGTTGATGGATCCGGTCACTTCGGCCACGGCGGCAGTTCGTCTCGAAGCGATCGGCAACGAGGGCATCGACGTACTGCGGCGCGGACTGGGTGTAACCGATCCCGAAGTTCGATTCTATTCGGCCGAAGCGTTGGCCTATCTCGACGACATCGATGCGGCCGAAGCGCTGGGGCGTGCGGCGCGCGACGAACCGGCCTTCCGCGCCCGAGCACTCAACGCCTTGGCCGCCATGAACAGCATTGGCGCTCGCGATCAACTTTCGAAGCTTTTGAGCGAAGAGAGCGCCGAAACGCGTTACGGCGCATTTCGTGCACTGCACCGCATGGACCCCCACGATTCGTTGTTGCGGCACGAGGAACTGGGCGAGCAAATCAGCTTGCATGTGCTGGAGATCGAAGGCCCGCCGATGGTCCACGTAACACGTAGCCAGCGGCCGGAAATTGTGCTCTTTGGTAAAGATCAGCAGTTCGAATTGCCCGTGACACTCGAAGCCGGACCGAACATTCTGGTAACCGGCCACGCCGGCGATTCGCTCACGGTCAGCCGCTTTTATCCGGGAGAACCCGACCAAAAGCGAACCGTATCGCGCAACGTTGCCGACGTGATTCGGGCCATCGCCGACCTGGGAGGCACGTATCCCGATATCGTCCAAGCCCTGCAAAAGGCGAAGGACTCCGGAGCCTTGGCTAGCCGTATGCGGGTCGATGCGTTACCCGACGCCCGCCGCGAGTACGAGCGCGAGGACGAAGCAACGGAGACGAACGACGAGGGCGGCTTGCTCCACCCGGGCGGGATTCCGAATCTATTCCGTCGCTTCAGCGACTCGGCCAGCTAGGCCGGCCCCATGGCTGCTAGCACGCGAGCAACCTCTTCCGGTATCGGCAAACTCGCCCCGTTTGACCTCGTTTCAACGTGTTGGCCGACCAGAATAGGCGGAAAATGGCTGGATTTTCGGACATCGACCGAGAAAATTCGCCCGCTTGCGAGTAGAATAGGGAGCCCACCTGGCGCCAACCCGTCGTACGAACCTTCCGTTTAGTTTGCGCGGTTCCCTTTAACCCGCGGCCGCTATGTTAAAAGCCCTGGAACTTGTCGGCTTCAAGAGTTTTGCCGACAAAACTCGTTTCGACTTTCCCGCCGGAATCTCGGTCGTCGTGGGACCGAACGGCTCGGGCAAATCGAACGTCGTCGACGCCATCAAGTGGGTGATGGGGGAGCAGTCGGCCCAACGCCTTCGCGGGCGTGCCATGGAAGACGTCATTTTTAGCGGGGCAGAGGGGCGCGGCCCCCACGGTTTTGCCGAGG
>JAGQOS010000551.1 GCA_020427265.1 Planctomycetales bacterium | reverse complement strand
CTGCTCTCGCCGATCGTTTTCTGTGCTGCTTCGACCAGCGACAAAATATCGATCCACTCGCGTTTCTTGGCGATCTCCGCAATCTCGGCGAGCGATTCGGCGTCTCCTCGTTGAGCTGCGGCTCGTGCGGCGCGCATCAACAAAGTCTTGCTACTGGCGATCTTGTGAGCGCGGCCGACTTGGCGTTCTCCAGCGGCGAGTTGGTCGGCGATATGAGCCAGCGCTACGTGATCCATGTCGCTCCATGCGGCGCGCAACTGAGCGAGATCGAGAAACTTGTCAAATTCGGCGTCGTGAAATTCCTGGGGTATCGACGTCGCTTCAGTCGCCGTTTCGTCGGCTTGACCGACCGCAACCGACGAGATAGTGAGAATCAAAACCGCTGCACAAGAGAGTAATCGCATCGAACTTCCCCGTCGTCCTACATAATAAAATGACCGTGGCGCCGCGAACCGTTGCTGTCTCGCAAAATCTTCGCCGAAGCATTCCAGTCTAAGCCGACGTCGTACGCCAGGCAACGATTTTCCATGGCGACTGAGCCGAACCAACCGACCGCAGCCGGCTTCACAGGTCGCGACCGCGAATAAGAAAAGGAACGCAAACGCGGTTTGCATCGGACAACCCTTTTTCGGCAAGCGACCCCGTTGCGACGCTTTTGGACGGATATCGGTCGCTTGTGCCGCATTCTTCCCATCCGGATATCCCAGCGTGATCGCAACGCTGTACTTCAGGGGAATGCTCACCCGTCAAAGTGCCCAAGCGCAACTGTAGTACTAAAAAGAGGCAACTAACAGGCAGCAAATACGAGGACGTTCCGACGAAGATGGCCAATCCCGCGAAGTCACTGAGCCGGTCGATCTATTGGAAGTTCGTGACGCCAGCGCTGGGCATCAACGATAGCTTTTCAATGTGTTGCCGGCGATTGCACCCCCCCCACTGCAATCTCGCCGCCAAGAACGCCCGAAGACGTCGGCAAGAAAGTAGTACATCAAGTATATGGGAGTTAGGCTTAGGTCCACGCCATCGTGTGCAAGCGAGGCGCATTCCTTGCGGCAGGTCGAGATCACCTCAGCGTCGAATCGTTCGGAACTAAATGCCGGAGGTCGTTTAGACCAAGGGCTTCAACTACGGCGACGAAATCACAGTAGACACGGTCGAGTCAAGGCATGTTACTGCCACTGCCCCACTGGTCTCGGAATTGCCAATTCTCTGTTGCAGGACGGTTCGTCGCATGCGCACGACCGGCATTCGTAAATAAGCCGGAAAAACCTCATCGCATCTTTAACCAATCCAACGCCAGTGAAGCGATAAGTGAGTCAAGCTCATCATCTTCCAAGTCGGCCTTCGAACCATCGGGTCGGGCAGCGATTATCGAGGACATTACAGATGACGAAAACTTCTGGGTTTGCAAGTCTTGTTGCAGAACAATATAGGCGTAAACAGTTTCTTGGGGCGAACGGAAAGCAGCGTCACGCTGTGCCGCCAACGATGCGTCGCCTTCGTTTCGTCGCTCATCTGGCGAGAATGTAAGCATCCCGAAAGCAGATGTGTCCGTCGATGCATCTGGCGGTGGCGGAAGCGGTGCGTGAAGATCGGGCATCTCGGGCTGATTCAGGCCGACGGCCTTGCGGGCAATGAATGAAGCGTCGAGCGCCGATAGCGTACCATCGCCTGTCACATCGGCAAGTATGATCGGGTCGATCAAGTTAGCCGCATCAAACCCGCTGTCCAAACCGACAGCCACTCGGGCAACCAGCGACGCGTCGAGTGCGCTATACGTTCCATCGCCGCTGGCATCGCCAAACAGGGTAACTCGTTGGACGGCATCGTCGCCATCGGCGGCCAGTTCGCCGGAATTCATCTCGACCGTCGCAAGACGCAACCGTCGGGTCGCGCCTGGCGCGGCATCGAGCGGCACGCCGGCATGCAGAACAACAAGATCGAGCTACCCCGCGCCGAGCGCCGCGCCGCCGAAGAGCGAAACGACCGCTTCGCCTGGTGTCGATGTATCGAGGTTGATCGTCCAATCTTCACCGAGTGCCGCACCGAGGACGGCTTCGTCTATGTTGAGCGTTTCCGGGTCGTAAAAAAGCGTGAATTGAAGCTGCTCCACCCCTTCTGCATCATCAACACTAATTGGAATCCCGCCGGTCTCTCCAAGATCGACCACTTGGCCAGAACCGCGCGCGAAATCGGGCAGCGAAAGCAGCCGATTATCGTTTGCCTGGATCTCGAAAGAATACGTGTAATCGCCGCCCGGCTTGCCGTCGCCATCGCCATCGAGAGCCAAGCCGTTTGCGCCGACGACGCCACTAGGATCAGATCGAAGGACCAGCGTGTACTGATCCGGCACAAGCGCCGGGCCCGTTGTCAGGAAAACGAGCTCCTGCTCTACCTCGTCCCAGATCAGCGAGCCAGCCGCCGGGCCGCTCATATTACCTGCGAGCGTTACGCCAACAGCCCCGTCGGTGGCTTGCCCTGAGTACAAGGTAGATGGCCCGAATTGGGTTGGCTCGGACAGGGCGATCTGGACGCCTCTTGCGCTAGCGCTCGCGTCAGTGATGTGCGGGGCCGCAAGATTCTCGTACCAGGCGATCGTATTGTCTCGTTCCGATGCGCTCAGGACATCCAGATCCCCGTCGCCGTCCACATCCGCCGCGAAAACGCTCTGCGCCCCCTCGGCGTTCGTGCTGATCGTGTATTCAATAAAGTTCTGTTGTCCGTCGTTCTGGTGCAAGGCAATCTTGTTGTCCCACAACGACGCGCTGAGCACGTCGGTATCGCCATCGCCGTCCACGTCCGCTGCGAAAACGCTCCTCGCCCCGTCGGTGCTAGTGCTGATCGTGAATTCCGTGAAATTCTGTTCGCCATCGTTCGCGTACCACGCGACCGTATCGTTCGATAAAGACGCACTGAGAACATCCGTATCTCCATCCCTGTCCACGTCTGTTGCGAAAACGCTGAACGCGCCA
>JAGQOS010000550.1 GCA_020427265.1 Planctomycetales bacterium | reverse complement strand
GCATCCGTTTGGTCGATGTCCAAACCCGGTAAACATCGCTCTGATCTACAGGTGATCGTTCAACGCGAAGCGCATATTTCGTTACATAAGCGAATTCCGGTTCCGCGCCATAGCTGAAACTCGAAACGACAAACGCCGCCAAGTACGCAAAAGAGTTAGCCAAATTGCGCATTACTTCCTCGCAAAATCGACCAGAAGTAAATTAATTTTTTCAAACCCCCAGTATAGGCAATCGAACCCCTGCTGGCAATTTTGCTTCGTTCCCAAGTTCCCGCTTGGGCACGCGAGAAATCACGTGGGTAGTTTGGGAACGAGGTAAGCCCACGCCACATAACCGGCTCATTCTCGCGCAACAAACCGCACATCATCCAAGTAAAACGTTACCGGGTGTCCCTGCCCCGCCAGCGACCAGCCAAAGCCGGTTTTGATGCGCGAAACGTCGCGGCCGTCGAGCGGAATGCGGAACTTTTGCCATTGGGTTGTCAGCCGCACGTTCTTTAATTCGACCTTGGCTGTATCTCGATAGAGGGCGTCGCCCTCGATGGCGCCGACAAGGAAGGATACCTCTTCTCCGCCAGCCGCGCCGCGAGCCCAGAATTCAAGTTCGGTCGCGCCGGTAAGATTGAGTCCGCCGGGTTGTTTGCCTTCCCAATCGTGCGGCGGCGATTGCCAGAGAACACCGCCCCAGGCGTCGGCCGCGTTGTAGTCAATACGCAAGCAGGCGGCGCCATCGTGTGGTTCATCGGAGTAGTCGAGCGACATCTTAATTGCTTCCGTGTTGCCCATGTAGCCCGACGGGATGTACGGCGTCTTTTCGTCGCCTTCGGCATAGAGTGTGAAGGGAAGTTTCGCTTGCGGTGGCGCGAGCGGCCGGATAGGCGCATCGACATAAAGCGGCAGATTGGCAACCGCCGCGCCGCCGTGCTCATCGCGCACGTAGGCGAAGAGCCGGTACGCGCCGCCGCCCGCGGGCACGGTCACATCGGCTTCCGCGTCGTGGCTTGCGACCGCGCCGGCCAACTTGGGCTGCTCCGGTTGGAAATCGCCGCCCACGCCGATCGTCGCCGCATCTTGCCGCAAGATCCATTCGATTTCGAGCTGGTCCTGGTCCGGGTCGCTTGCTGAGAGACGCACGCGCACCGTTTCGCCCGGCTTGAGATCTTTGCTGCGCTCGGCCACAAGCGATTCGATCGCCGGGCAACGATTGGCCGGCGGTTTGCCAGTCCAGGCCTGGCTCATGGCGTCGACCGCGGCAAGACGCGAACCATCGGGCAACAGCATGCCGAACCATGTGGCGGTCGTTTCTTGTTTATGGCCCCATAAAAACGCGTAGGATCCCAGACACAGCCCCGGCTGCTCGGCGACCGCACGGCGATAGCCCTGTGAATAATGCTCGGCCTTGGCCGTGCTGGTCGCTTCGAGCGGTGCGCCCCAAGTGGTCTTCCCCACTTCCCACGGCCCGCGCGGGCCATGCTCGGTTACGATATACGGCTTGCTGCCCTTCGCCGCGCGGTAGCGCTGGGCCAAGGTTGCGATGCCGGCATAGGAATTCACGCCGACAATGTCGATGTTGGGACAATACCGCTCGATGGACGAAAGTTTGTCCTCGCCTAACTCCGCGATCACGGTCATGGTTGGATGATGCGGGTCCATTCGTTTGCACTCGCGGGCGATATGGTCGACGGCATACCAGATGGCTGGATTCTGGCCGTCCCCTTCCATCTCGTTGCCGATTGCCCAGAGCAATACCGCCGGGTGATCTTTATATTTGCGCACCGCCGCCAGGCAAGCTTCCAATTGACCGGCGACCGCGGCTTCGTTCGTGTAGTCGAATCCGTGCCGCTCGTGCCCCAACCAGAAGCCGACACAAACGGTCAGGCCATGCTGTGCTGCGTCATCGAGCAGCGCATCGAGCCCCTCGACGCTCCAGGTCCGAATCGAGTTGCCGCCGACCGACGCCAGCACTTCAAGCCGCTCCTGGCCGCCGACGCCACGGATCTTGTACGGCTTGCCGTTGCGCAACAAACGAAAACCGTCGCTACCGCGCTGCAACTGTACTTGTGCGCGAGCCGTTTCGGGTAAACCGCTCGTGAGCCCGATTAGCAGGCCAGCGACGGTCATAAGCCTTGGAATTCGAGGGGGCAATCGCGAAGCCGACATGTAGTGCTCCTCTGGGGTGTAAGCGTCAATCGAAATTCTCGTAGCTGCGGTAATTGTGCAGTTTACCGCGCGAGATAACCGTCGCCTAATCTTGCAGCCGACTCGCCCCGGCTGGCGACGTCTAACCCGTTTTCTCGCTACATTTTCGGCTAATTTTCGCCGCGTGGGGCCATTTTCCAAACCCGCTGTGACCATTATCATCAAGGCATGGTTGCCACGAGCGAAAAGAAGAAGATGGCGGTCCTCGCCCCGCCGATTTCCGTACTGATTGTCGACAACGACGCGGCGCACGCCGAGACGGTTGCGTCGAGCCTGGAAACGGTCGGCTACGCCTGTACCGTGGCGACCAGCGGCAGCGCCGGCGCCTCGTTGCTCGAGCAGGACTCCTACGACGTCGTTATTTCCGACCTGATGATGAACGATGTCGATGGCCTGGAAATCCTCAGCCGCACGAAGCAGTTGCAGCCCGATACCGAGGTGATCCTGGTTACCGGGCACGGAAGCGTGCCTTCGGCCGTTGCGGCCATGCAGCAGGGAGCATTCAACTATCTGCTTAAGCCGCTCGACCTGAAGCAGTTGCGCGCCGTGACGGAAAAGGCGGCCGAGGCGCTACAGCTTCGCCGAGCCAATGTCGAATTGAATCGTCGGCTCGACGAGAAGTTCGGTTTCGAGGGGGTCGTGGGCAATAGTCCACAGATGCACGAAGTGATCGACCGGCTACGCCGCATCGCCCCGACCGATGCCACCGTATTGATCCAAGGCGACACCGGCACGGGCAAGGAACTGGTCGCTCAGGCGATTCACCAGAACAGCCCACGCAAGAA